>JBBQXY010000101.1:0-21122 GCA_038209195.1 Ktedonobacterales bacterium
CATGAAAGGGGATTGTTCCGCGGGGCATCGCCTGGCACTGTGCGTAGCGGAGTAGAGAGCTTATTCGAAACCGGTGGTGGCTAATAAGCACTCTACTCCTCTACTCACTTTTTTCAAAGCCAACTTGTACAGCACGTTGCATGATACAATAGCAGCATGCAGAACACACTCTTCCAACCGCTCAAGATTGGCCCCAAATTAGCCAGAAATCGCCTTATTTTCGGGAGCCACACGACCAACTATGCCCGACATCATCTCCTGAGCGAGCGGCACGCCGATTACTATGCCGCACGGGCAGAGGGCGGGGCTGGCATCATCGTCATGGAAGAACACATCGTCCATCCCTCAGACCTCCCCTCTGCCAACGCTCTGCTGGGCTACTTGCCAGAGACAGCAACGGCTCTAGCTACCGTTACGGAACGGATTCGCCAACAGCAAGCCTTGCACACGTCAGGGCAGGCGCAAGGGCCGCCTCTCCACAAGTGCCTGGTGTTGGTACAGCTTAATCATAATGGGCAGCAAGCGGCGAGCGACCACAATCAGCGCGAGTTGTGGGCACCTTCGGCAGTGCCAGATGTTGCCAGCCGAGAAGTGCCTAAAGTTATGGAACAAGCCGATATTGAAGCGGTGATCGGTGGTTTCGCGCAGGCCACACGTTATGTCAAGCAGGGCAATGCCGATGGAGTTGAACTGCAAATCTCCGACCGCTCCCTGCTGCGCCAGTTTCTCTCACCGTTGACGAATCAGCGGAGCGATCGCTATGGCGGATCCCTGGAAAATAGAGTGCGCTTAGTGCAGGAGACAATTGAGGCAGTAGAAGCAGCATTGGGAAGTGAACACATCCTGGGTGTGCGCTTTTGTGCTGATGAATTGGCTCCGTGGGCGGGTATTACGCCAGAGCAAGGTATCGAAATAGCACGATTGCTGACCGCGACAGGTCGCATCGATTATATGACCGTTACGATGGGCAGTATTTTCAGCACACACATGTTCCCGTTCCATGCCTCGATGCATACGCCGCCAGCTTATGCTGCACATTTGGCAGCCGCTATCAAAGCGGCGATGGACATTCCTGTTTTTGCGGCAGGACGCATAATGAATATCGCACAGGCGGAGCGCGTTCTGGCTGAGGATCAAGCTGATGGCGTAGAGATGATTCGCGCATTGATTGCCGATCCCCTCCTGCCAGGGTTAGAGCAGAATGGGCGAGCAGACGAGGTGCGTCCTTGCATCGCCTGTAATCAGGGTTGCCAGGTGCGTAACGTCATGAATGTTCCGCTGAGTTGTGCTGTACAACCTGATGTTTTGCATGTCACGCCAACTCTCGCTGAAAGCGCACTGACAAGAGGAAGACATACCGCCAACGTGCTGATAGTGGGGGGTGGACCAGCGGGGATGGAAGCGGCACGCACAGCGGCGCAACGCGGTAGACATGTTGTTTTATACGAGCGGGAAGAGACACTGGGTGGAGCGGTTAGACTGGCCGCTACAGGGCCAGGGCGGGGTGAACTCCAATTCATTACCGATTACTTGCAAAGGCAGATTGAGCAGCTTGGGGTTGAGATACATACTGGCACGGCAGTAACGGCGGAGATGGTGCTGGCACAGCGAGCAGAATGCGTGCTGCTTGCCACAGGAGGACAGGCTGGCAACGGCCTGCTACCCATAGCTGGTCGCGACTTGACCCATGTAACAGACGTACGGCGTATCCTGCGCGGTGAGACGGTGCAAGGACAACGTGTCGTCATACTCGATGAAACAGCATCACATGGCGTACTTTCGGTGGCTGAATTGCTTGTAAGCACTGGACATGTCGTCGAGGTGATAACGGAGGATTGGTATGTTGGGCGTGATCTCGTTGCTAGCCACGATATAGTGCCGTGGATGCAGCGAGTTCTGGCGCGGGGATTGGTCATGACGCCACATACGACAGTGACGCGTATTGAGCCTGGGCAGGTTATTGTGACAGACCGTTTCAGAGCCGGGGAACGGGCCATTGCCGCCGATGTCGTCGTATTGGGAGTGTATGATCAGCCTGCGCAGGAACTATATTATGCCTTGAAGGGACAGGTTGCACGTCTATTTCGTGCTGGAGATTGTGTCGCACCGCGCCGCATCGAACAGGCTATCGCTGAAGGACGACAGATAGGGGAGCAGTGTTAAATGGCTGGACACTATCAATTTCTTTTTACACCGATCCGCATTGGACAAACGGTTATTCCCAACCGAATTGTCTTTGCCGCCCATTTAACCAACCTAGCTGAAGACAATTTGCCTGGGCCACGGCTGACCGCCTATTATGCCGAGCGAGCGAAGGGCGGCTGTGGGCTGATCATTACTGAAGAGCAGTCGGTGCATGCGAGCGATTGGGCCTATCAACCACTGATTCATGGCTTTGACCCACGAGTTGTGCCTCTCTATCGGCGGATGACACGAGCCGTCCACGAATATGAGACGCGCATGTTTGCCCAGATCAACCATAACGGGTTACAGGCCAGTAGCATCTATTCACGGCGTCCTGTGCTGGGCCCATCGCCGATGGTTGACCCCATTCATCGCGAGATGTGCAAAGAGATCGAGCCGGAAGAGATCGCCGAGATCGTGCGTGGCTATGCTTTGGTAGCACGGCATGTGCGAGAAGGAGGCTTTGATGGGGCCGAGCTACAATCTTCGCATAGTTCGTTGATGCGCCAGTTCTTCTCCCCTTACTATAATCGGCGCAGCGATGCTTACGGTGGGAGTCTTGAGAACAGGATGCGCTTTGCGTTAGAGGTGATTAACGCCGTGCGGGCGGAAATTGGGCGCGATTTTACGCTGGGCATTCGACTGTGTGGCGATGAACTGATTCCTGCTGGTTTAACGCTGGATGATGTGCGCGAAATTGCCCGTCGCCTGGAAGCTACGGGACAACTCGATTACATCAATACCAGTATCGGTGAATTCCATAACCTTTACATGGTAGAAGGCTCGATGCATACGCCGCCAGGATATCAACTCTTTGTTTCGGCGAGCATCCGCGAGGTGGTCAAATTGCCGGTGTTCTGTACAGGGCGCATTAAGGATCCCCTACAGGCCGAACGCATCCTGCGCGAAGGACTGGCTGACATGGTCGATGTGGTGCGTGGACAGATTTGCGACCCAGATTTTAGCCGTAAGGCACGGGAAGGGCGCAGCGCGGCTATTCGTCTCTGCATCTCGTGCAACCAGTATTGTATCGGGCGCATGGGCCTCAATCTCAGCTTGGGCTGTATTCAGACGCCCGCCACAGGCAATGAACGGGCCTTTCCCAAAGCTATCGCGCCACTTGCGCTCAAGCAATCCACACGAAAACCAACGCTGATGGTCGTGGGTGGTGGGCCAGGAGGAATGCAGGCCGCGAAGGTGGCGGCACAACGCGGCTTTCGCGTACAGCTCTTCGAACAGCAAACGGAACTAGGTGGGCAGATCAACCTGCTGGTGCGCGTACCCAGTCGCGTTGAATTTGGCGATGCCTCACGCAACCTGCAACGCGAATTGCTTGAGGCGAACGTGGAGATACACGTGGGAGTCGCGGTGACGGCTGAGATGGTTGAACAAGCACAGCCGGACGCGGTCATCATCGCCACCGGTTCTCGTGCTGTATTGCCGCCGCTGGTGGGAGCGGATTTAGCACATGTGGCAACGGTCTGGCAGGTATTGCAGTGCGAGAAAACAGCCTTGGCAGGAGAGTACGTGCTGATCTACGATCAAATTGGCTTCCACCAGGCTACCAGCGTCGCGGAATTGCTTGCTGAACGTGGCTGCAATGTAGAGGTAGTGACGCCACAATTCTACGTGGGCGGCGATTTAGGTTTGACGCTTGACCTCGAACTGTGGTACCGCCGTGTCCTGGCAAATGGTGTGCGCTTGACCGCCAATCATTTTCTGGCAGCGCTGGGGCCAAACAGTGCCACCATCATGAATAACTATACTGGAGAACCGCGCCAATTGGAACAGGTGGCATTAGCGGTGATGGCAATACCGCAGGTTGCCAACGAAACGCTCTATCAACACCTCCAGGGCAAGGTCAAAGCGCTCTACCGGGTGGGCGATTGTGTTGCCCCACGACGGGTCGAACATGCCATTTTGGATGGGGAGCGGATAGCAAGGCAGTTGCAGGTACCTGTTTTTACCTGAACGCTTGGATAGAGCTTTTCTCATGGCTGTATATCTTGCAAGCGCGTTATAAAATAGAGCCAACCTTCCAGGTGACCCTGGCGAGCTTCCTGGTCTACGACGGAATCGCTATAAGGGCCGTGCATGACGGTAAGTTTCGTGCCGCCGCTGGCGATAGGTTCAAAGGTGACAGAAACGAAGGTCACATTGGGGTGGTGATCCCATTGCCAGGTAAAGGCGAGTTCTCTTCCTGGCTCAAAGGTTGTGTAGTGACCATGCAGATGCCAATTCCGTTTGGGCCAGGAAAGATGATAGGCACCATCTACATGTGGGTCGATTTCTGCTTCAGGGGACCACCACAAGGTGATTAAGGTGGACATCGTCCAATAATCAAACAGGATTTCTGGCGGGCAGTGCGGAAAATCGCCCACGAGTACGGCTTTATCACGAGCTGAAGATGCTTGCGTTACTGGCATATATGTACCCTCTCCTCTACTATCCTACTCCATTAGGCCGCCGTGCCGATGCGTGCGCTCTTAAACATTGAATACGCCTCCGGCGATGGTTCTAGCAGTGAGAAGAGATTGCCGTATGGGTCTGCAAATACTGCTTCCATGCCGTACAGTTGCTTGGTTGGCGGTCGTAAAAATCTCACGCCGCGCGCCAGCAGGGTACTATACATTTTACAACAATCTTCCGTGTCGAAGACGCCGCTGATTATCTGCTCCGACCGTTCTACGCTTTGCTGGACCGCGGCGATGCGATGGAGTTGGGCATCCGGCTTGGCCAGAGCTATTTCTGGTTTCCGCTGGCCCTTTGGGGCTACAGTGACCCAGCGCATACCGGGGCCATACGTCACGTCGGCACGTTTTTCAAGGCTCAGTTTCTCGGTGTAGAAACTGAGCGCGGCATCCTGATCTCCTACCAGGATCGAGATAATAGCAAGTGATGTCATTGTTTTCATTATGGCCTTATCTAGCTCATCGCGAATATATAGTACTACGCACAACACGAGAGTCCTGCCAAACCACAAGGGTATTATATAAAACATTTGTTCTAATTGCAAGAGGCAAATGTACTACTTTAGTATTCTATTTTCCTGCTGATAGATCGGTAAAATCATGGCAACATGATGAGCATAGGCCAATATACTACTTGACACTCTATGCGCTTTATGATAGTTTTTTCATGTATTCTTGGTTGGATGCGCAAGGGATGGAAGTGTTTGCTCCAATTTCGCGCTGAACAACACATTGGCTGATCGGGCGATAGAACATAGATGCCTCTGAGGACAGCGTTATTAACTCGGCCTGTGAAACATTCACAAGCCACCTGTGCAGGCTTGTGGAAGGAAACGAGGATGATTAAGAGAGATGCACAAGTACCGCAAGGGAAAATTGATCTCACCAATTGCGAGCGAGAGCCTATTCATATCCCTGGCAGCGTCCAGCCGCATGGAGTGCTCTTTGTATTGAAGGAACCGGAGCTAACGGTGCTGCAAGTGAGCAACAATAGCGACGCAGTGATTGGTATTGCAGCGCAGACATTGTTGGATCAACCGCTCGATACTTTTATCGACTCATCTCAATTAGCCCCGCTTAAAGCAGCAGTAACCGCGCAGGAAATGTTCCTCATTAATCCTTTGAAATTGCAACTACAGGTCAGAGAGCAAGCGCAGACATTTGATGGCATAGTGCATCGGACAGCCAGTGGGTTAATACTTGAGCTGGAAGCGGCTGATATAACGGAACACAGCACGTTTCAGTATTTTCATCATGTTGTCCAGGGAGTAGTCGCACAGTTACAGACTGCGACAAGCCTGGCACAACTGCTGCAAATGGCAGCAGAACATGTGCGGCGTATTACAGGGTTTGACCGCGTCATGATTTATCGCTTCGGCGAGGATTGGCATGGTGAAGTTGTCGCTGAGGACAAGCTGGAAGCCCTCAACCCTTTTCTGGGTCTGCATTATCCCGCGTCTGATATACCAAGCCAGGCGCGAGATTTGTATGTATTGAATAAGATACGCTTGATCGCCGATGTCAATTATACTCCGGCTGCTATCCTACCCAGTAGAAATCCTGTGACGGGCGGAGCTCTGGACCTCAGCTTTGCTGTATTGCGGAGTGTGTCGCCAATTCATATTGAATATCTCCAGAATATGGGTGTGGGTGCTTCGATGTCGATCTCGCTGATGAAGGGGAACAGATTGTGGGGACTGATCGCGTGTCATCACCAGTCTGCAAATTATGTTTCTATTGCCATCCGAACTGCCTGCGAATTGATCGGACAAATTGTCTCCTTACAACTTGAGGCAAAGGAAGAGCTTGAGGATTACAGCTATATTGCGAATATCAAGCATATCGAGGCGGTGCTGGTCGAACATCTATCGAAGGAAGAGCAGTTCATCGTTGGCCTTTTCAAACATTCAGCGGACCTACTGAAGATGGTGAACGCGAGGGGAGCGGTCATCGTGTTTGACGACCATTATATTCCCATCGGTGAAGTTCCCAAAGAACGAGATGTAAGAAGTTTAATCGCTTGGCTACAACAACAGATGCAACAGTACCTGTTTTCTACAGATTATTTAGCAAAATATTATCCAGAAGCGGAAAATATGAAAGACAGGGCCAGCGGACTGCTCGCCATTTCGCTCTCGAAAACGCAGAAGAACTACATTCTCTGTTTCCGTCCGGAGGTGATTCACACGGTACAGTGGGGTGGTGATCCTGCTAAGCCGGTGGAGGTGGGTACGGAGGGAATGCGCTTGCATCCACGCCTCTCCTTTGAAGCATGGAAACAGGCTGTGCGATTGACAGCCCTACCCTGGAAAAAGTGTGAATTGGAGGTGGCGTGGGAGTTCAGAACCGCGGTGATGGATCTGCTGGTACGCTATATGGTGGTGCAACGAGCCGAGGTATTGGCGCAATTAAATACCGTATTGCGACAAACTAACGCTGAGTTAGAACAGAAGAATGAGGAGATACAGGCTTTTGCCTTTGCCCTTGCGCATGATCTACGGACACCACTCAGTGCAATCAGCGGGTATGCTGAGCTGATGGAAATGGACCCGCAAACGGAGCTAAGCCCACACATCAAGCACTGCATACAGAGCATTCTCAAAGCGAGCAGCCAGATGGATCAATTCATCGGTGACTTATTGAAGTATACGCGACTGGGTCGGGATGGTTTGAATTTGCAACTCGTATCTCTTCACGAACTGCTCGTTCAGATCGGCAAAAGCTATGAAGGTCGCTTACGTGAGACAGAGGGACATATCCAAATTGCAGCAGGCATGCCCATGCTCAAGAGTGACCCAACGCTCCTCAGCCAAATTTTCATCAACCTGTTTGACAACGCGCTTACCTATCGTCGCCCAGATGTCGCACCGGAGATCACGGTACGCTATCAGATCGAGGGGCAACACGTAGTGATTGCCGTGTCCGACAACGGTATTGGTATCGAGCCCAAAAACTTCGAGAAAATTTTTATTATCTTTCAACGACTGCATAGCCCCAACAAGTATCCGGGCACCGGTATTGGTCTCGCGGTCGTCAAGAAGTCCATAGAGTTGCTCGATGGCCAGATAGCACTAGAATCCGTACCAGGTCGGGGAACCACTTTCAAGTTGAGATTCCCTCTTATTCACTAAAGCAGCTTAGCCCAAGAGAAATTGAGTGCAGAAGGACACCAAACGCCATGGAAACGCTTACTATCCGCAGCAAGAAAAAAGATGAAGTTATCGACATTACGGAAACGATCGAAACATATTTGCAGACAGCCAACACAGAAAGTGGTGTCTGCATCATCTTTGTCGCACATACCACCTGCGCCCTCACCACGGCGGACCTAGATCCCGGCACTGATCGCGACCTGTTAGATGCCCTGCGCGGCATCCTCCCGCATATGTCTTACCGTCATCCCCACGATCCCTCGCACACGCCTGACCACATCCTTTCAACTATTCTTGGTGCCTCCCTCGCCATTCCATACCGAAGCCGCCAACTGCTGCTGGGAACATGGCAACGAGTCGTGCTAGTTGAGTTAGATGGGCCACGGCAACGAACAGTGCATGTTTCGAATGTGTGAGGAGCTTTTGGAGCGGGAGCGGTTACTGCTTCCTAGCGGTAAAGATTGAGGACAAAGGATTTTAGTATGGCAGAACTCTGGACGGTGCTTGACTATCATGAAGGCACTTTTGCTGAGCAAAGCGGTGAATTGCTGGCAGAATTAGCTGAGGTGGCGCAACGTCAACAAGAACAAACGACACTCTGCGCCCTCGTGCTCACGGCACCGTCTGTCACTCCCCCTGATACGGCGTTTCTTAGCGGCCTCGGCATAGAGCACATTTATGTGGTAGAGCATCCCTTGTTGGCTAGTTATAGCACCGAGGGCTATGTCAGTGCGTTAGCATGGCTTATACAGCAGCGTAAACCGTTGTTGGTAGCGGCAAGTGCTACGGTCAATGCACGGGATTGGATGCCACGCCTGGCTGCACGGCTACATCTCCCTTTTGTGCCAGCTTGCCTCGGACTCGACCTGTACGACGAAAGCCTCTTCGCATTCCGTATGCTTTACGATGGGCGGGCCTATGTGCAGACTCGCACAACACTTCATGGACGCAGCGCACTAGCGACATGGCAGCCCGGAACGCGAGGCGTCCCACCTGTTACAACTCATCAGAGACCAGTCATCATGCAGCGCATCGAGCCTGAACTTACATCCAGTGCTGAACAGAAGCGCATACGCTCATTAGGGATAGAGGCTCCAGCACCGGAAGCAGTCGAGTTGGACGCGGCAGAACGGATTGTGGCAGGGGGGCGCGGTGTTGGACAAAGCGGCTTCACACATATCGCTGCCTTTGCGCGTCTGCTTGGTGCAGCAGTTGGAGCCACGCGAGTCGCGACCGACCGTGGCTGGATAGAACACGCGCGGCAAATAGGTACCACCGGAAAAACCGTGCATCCCAAGCTCTATATCGCCTGTGGCATCTCCGGCGCAGCACAACATACGAGTGGTATGCGTGAGGCCCAAACAGTGGTGGCGATCAATCCCGATAGAAATGCTCCCATCTTCGCCGTAGCTGACCTGGGTCTACTCGGTGATGCCAATCAAATACTGCTACTGGCGGCAAAGCTGATGACAACGTAAGCTGTTAAAGACCTCTCCCATGCTCCGTCGTTTTTTGTGCGGTTGTCGTATTACGCTACCGGCACGGTGAACTGTTGTGCCTGTAAGCGTTTGACGAAGGCAGGGCGGCGCAGGTGAGGCCGAACCCAGGCACGGAAGCGATCTTGAAACTGCTGGGTCTCTTTGAATTGAGCTGCCGCACTGCGTAGCTCGATCAGTAGTTGGGCAGCCTGGTCGTAGCCTGCGCTCGTACCGCGTACCACGGCCTGATCGACTTGATGCCAGTAATCGTCCTGGCGATCGTGGATATATTGCAGTCGACGTTGGTGGGCCAGTTGCTCCTGCTCGCGCTGCTCACGTAGCAGTTGGGCTTTGATCGCATAGCTTTCGGCGAGCATGGTGGCGTAGGTGACATGCTCACCTGTTGGAGGTGTCGCGCTGGTCTTGTTCTGGCTCAGTTCGCGTAACTCCTTGACGAGGAGGCGGCTCAGTCCTGGCTCATTGTGAGCTAACCGCACCAGATAATCGTTGCGTCGCTCTGGCGATAGCAACTCGACTAATAGGGCCACGTCATCGTTCGTCGATGACGTGGCTGCTTGACTGTGGCGGCCTGCCGCGACGAGCAGTTCTTGCGACACCTGCAATAGTTCAGCCAGGGCCTTCTGTCCGGCAGTCAGCGTGCCAAAGGCGGGCGGAACTGGCGGTACGGTGGTGTCACTGTCCTCGTCCTCTTCGTCGTCCTCATAGGCCCCAAGCATTCGCTGGGTGACCAACCAGGCGATATAAAGCGAGCGCAGATCGCCTTCCATCAATTCATCGCGAATGGCAATGAGGTCGCCCAGTTCATAATTTGTCCATTCATTGGGTGCTTGCAGCTCAGAAAAGTGGATTTCGAGGATATCATAATCCGGATGCAGGGTGAAGTTGACGAATCCATCGAAATCGTAGTTGTTGATGAGAGTAGAGGGCAAGATGCCGTGTGGGAAGCGCAAAGCTAGTCGTGGTGAGCCCCAATTGGCCCAATAGAGGAAGCCATCGAAGTACTCGTAGAGCACATCGATGGGATTGTGCTTGAAGTCGCCCCAGTTATATTCGACGAGGGCGTGTGTGGAAGATGCTTCAATATGACTGGAAAGGTCATTGACAGCCTCGAGTTGAACCCGTGTCAAAGGTCGGTCGATGGTCATAAATTCGTACCGTTGGTATTCGCTCATTACTTGTATCCTCCAAGTAACTGCACATCATTGATGCAAAAACGGATGGCGACCCAAGGCAGGGTCGCCACAACAGTACCTAACAAAACAACGCCTAACAAAAAAGAAGGCTAGTCATGCAATAATGGACTAATCCTTCTTTTTATTGGATTTTTCCTTCTGGGCTTTTTGCGCCTTGTAGTAGGATTTTGGCTTAGGGCGACGTTCTGTATCAACATATGCCGCCAAGGCAGCATCTTCGCGCGCAGCAACCTCGACTTCATCGCGCTCACTGATCAATTCTTGCAGATCGTTGTAGATGTTATAATTGTCGCTGGCTTCGCGCATTTTGAGCATGTGACGCAACACATTGAGCTGTGTGGTGCTCGTTTTGTCATCCTTGGCTGACTGTGCTCGTTGCAACAATTTATCGACTAACTCCATGCTATCATCATGTGCGCCAATGCCTTCGAGTCGTTCGCGCACCATTATTAATTGCTCGTATAAATTCAAGTCACTCTCTCCTCTTGATAGTAGACAATCCACCACTAGAGGTATGGTAACATAGCGTACATAACCCCGTCAAATTGGCATTACTGATGAATGTTCAACAACGATAGCAAGGAAGAGCGATAACGAAGATTGAGCCTTCCTCTGGATTACCTGTACTTTCCACCCAGATATGCCCAGACATAGCCTCGATGAGCTGTCGACAGAGGTATAAGCCCAGGCCGGTGCCACGTTGCACACTATTGATAGCATTATCCAAACGCATAAATTTAGTGAATAGTCGCTCCCGTTCCTCCCTATTAATGCCAGGCCCCCAATCGCGAATCTCAATCACTACCAATGGAGTAGCGAGCGCGAAAGGTGCTGCTTCAGCAGTGGCAAGGGAAGAAAGAGTTTGTTGAGCAGCAGCTATACGTGCATTGACTGTTGCCACGTCAACACACGCGGCGGTGATGGCAATAGCAGTGGCAGCAGGGGTATATTTTAAGGCGTTACCGACGATATTGAGCAGCACTTGGCGCAGGCGTAGCTCATCGACCCAGACATACACGTTTTCCGACACATTCACCTGCACTGGTCGTTTCTCGCGTGCGATGGTGGGGTCCAGAATTTCCAGGATCATCTGTACGGCTTTGAGCAATTGCATTGGCCCCATGTTCAACAATACGTGTTCTTGATCAATACGGCTCGTGTCCATGACATTGCCCAGCAAGAGGACAAGCTCTTCACAAGCACGACGAGCGTTTTGGAGGAAGCGTTTTTTCGACTCATCGTCTAGGGTAGCATTGAAGGTGTCAAGTAGTTCAAGATAGCCTTGAATGGCGGTCAAAGGGGTACGAAGTTCATGAGAGGCGGACATCAGGAAGTTGTCTTTGACCTGTTCGGACTTTTGCGCTCGTTTGAGGGCATCACGCAGTTCGGTATTCAAACGAACATTCGCAATAGCGATGCCAGCCTGTACGCCAATTTCTTTCAACATTGCCAGGTGTCTGCTCGTATACGCGTGCGGCTTGTAACTCTGCGCTGAGAGGAGCCCAAGAACCTGTCCCCCATAACGAATAGGAATAAACAGAAGAGATTGTGATGGACGCGCGTTACCGATCAGTCCCTCGTGGGTATTGGGGTTCTCTCCTTTTATGAATTCGGCATACTCCGCGGCAGTAGAAAACAAATAGCCAGCATTTTCCTGATACAGGATTTTTTTGATAGTGCTGGGATACTGTTTGTATTCAAGAGAGGGGTAAACCACGCCCTCATCAATAAAGAAGTCGATGATGAGTTTTTCCTCGGCCCTATAATAACGGCTAATATAGAAAGCATCAGCGGGCATGACGCGCCCAACTTGCTCGTAGATGGTCTGATAGACGGTCTGTAGATCGCGCAAAGCGTCGGGAGCCGAGAGGGCCAAACCGATTTTAATAAGTGCAGCTCGCTCTTCGCCAATTTGTTGCGCCTCTTTGTACAAGCCTGCGCCTTCAATGACTACGGCGGCCTGGTTAGCGAACAGTTCAAGCAAGGCCATGGTTTGCAGGGTAGGTCGTCGATCATCCAGAGGCGCGTCTGGCGTCAAAAAGCCGAGCAGGGTATTGTCGCCCTTCGTCAGTGGTACCACCAACATATCTTCAGGATGCCAGGTACTTCCTTCATAGATAGTGACACTGATTGGAGACAGATCTCCCTGTTCACTTCCGCTTTCATCTATGACAAAGTAATGAACTACCTGTTGATTGCTCCAGAGCGGTGCTTCGGCTGGAATAAAGTACGATTCGCTGATCCGATAATCTTCGCAAATAAGTTGCGCTACAATATCTGCTGGCAAAGGATGCTGATGCAGGTATTCTTCATTCTCTGTGCTTATGCCTGACACTGCACGGGCATGAAAATATCCTGCTTCATCGGTCAGATAGAGGGCCGAATGACGAAAGCGCAGTGCTTTACACGATGCCTCTACTACTCGCTGTAACAAGACGTCGATGTCCGTATGGAGATGCAATGAAGAGCCGATATCCGTGATATATTTGAGTACTTCACGTTGATATGCCACGTTGGTCTCGGTCTGCTGAACATCTTCAAATGGATGCATATTTAAGTAGCTGGAAGGGGTATCGAATTGCTGCACGTAGTTTTCCTCAAATCTTATCGCCTGTTTGTTTCCAAGTATAACATATTCCTGAAGTAGACTTGACTAATCAATAGATTTTTAGAATTTATACACTACATGTACTCTATTGCTTGTTTTACTTCATTGACTGGCCGCCTTCGGCGGCAGGGGTGAGAGGGAGGGCTAGGGCGCAGCCCTAGAACCCAGTCAAGGGGCGTGGCCCCTTGCAACCCCAATTATCACATGAGTGTGGTCAGAGCAATAATGCTCTGACCACACTCATGTGTCAGGCCGCTTCAGGCGGCAGGGTGAGAGGGAGGGCTAGGGCGCAGCCCTAGAACCCAGTCAAGGGGCTGTCGCCCTCTGATACCTGTCCGCCGGACAAGGTTCTCCCGCTTGACACATGAAGGGAAACAGAGTAATAGCGTACTTTTAGCAAGCTTCTACCAAGACCATGTTGGTATAGAAAGTGCTATTGCCGCCGAAGTCGGCTAGACGATCGGAGGTTGTCCAGTTGATATTGCGCTGATCTGGACTGAATTTGGGCCACCATACTGTTGTGGTCGCCAGGACGCCGGGGCGTACTTCTTCAGTTACATCAGCAATGAGTTGGCACGAGCCTCGTTCATTGCTCACGCGCACCGTCTGCCCGTGGCGTATGCCGCGCGGGGCCGCGTCACGAGGGTGAATGCGCAGGGTCGGAGCGTGTTCTTTTGTTCGGAGTCGTTCTTGATTGGCGAAGGTGGAGCTAATAAAGTGATGGGCCGCCGGGCACAACAGAGGCATGGGCGCGTTTGCAGCAGGTTGTGGCTGCTGCTCTATGCGTACCTCCATCTCAGGCACCCAATTTGGTACGGGATCATAGCCTTTGGCTAGCGCCTGTGACGAGTAAAACTCGACATTGCCAGAAGGGGTGAGAAAAACTCCATCTGCAAATTGTATGAGTTGCGCGCTTGGAATGGGGAACGGAATGGCGCCTTCGCTCTGTAGACGTTCGAGGGTCATAGTGGTCAGGAAAGGATTGCCCTGCTGCGAGGCGTCCAGCACTTCCGCAATAACCGCGTTCGCATCCGCCTGGAGCCAGGGTTCGCTAAAGCCCATGCTGGCCGCCAGTAAGCGCATAACATCCCAGTTACTGCGCGCCTCTCCTTGTGGCGCAATGGCGGGCATATTGTACTGGAGCGTGAGATGCCCGTATGGTTTGTGCAGGTCGACATGTTCAAGCTGGCTGGTAGCGGGCAAGATGAGGTCGGCATAACGGGCTGTATCCGTCTCGAAGAGATCATGGACGACGGTGAACAAATCGTCGCGCCTCAGCCCAGCGATGATTTTGCTGGCATTGGGGGTGGATGCGACTGGGTTGGCATTGTACACGTAAAGGGCATAGACAGGGGGATTGGCTTCACCGGTAAGGATGGCTCCCAGACGATTCATATTCAGGATACGCGGTTCAGGTGGATTGACTGACTCGTTGCGATGGGAAACAGCGTCGGTATCCCAGCGGAGCCAATCGCTGGTGCTGTACATCAAGCCTCCCCCCAACTGACCGTATTGACCAGTGATAGCTGGCAGACAAGCTAGAGTGCGCACAGTTTGCCCACCATTGGTATGGCGATTGATGCCATCGGACATGCGCAAAAGGGCTGGTGTGGTCGTGGCATAGCTACGAGCAAGCTCGACGATAGTTTCCACGGGAAGTCCCGTGATCTGCGCAGTTCGCTCCGGTGGGAATTGCATAATGCGTTCGAGCAATGCTTCCCAGCCAAGGGTATGGGCAGCAATCCATGCCGGTTGGTGCAGGTTTTCAGTGACCATCACATACATCATGCTGAGGGCAAGGGCGGCATCTGTGCCAGGGAAGGGTTGGATATGCCAGTCGGCAGAACGGGCTGTCAAGGTCCGAATAGGGTCGATGACGATGATGCGCGTCCCATTGTGTTGTGCCTGGCGCAAAAATGGCATCATATGCGGCGCAGTGCTGGCAGGATTGCTGCCCCAGATGAGAATAAGTTTGCTATGTATGAGCATCTCTGGCGGTGGAGAGAGACGACCGCCGACAGTGAGTGTGACCGCTTCTTCGGCAGCATGACCACAGATCGAGCGTTCCAGGCGACAAGATCCTAAGCGATGCCAAAAGCGGCTATCGGTGACAGCCCCGTTAACCAGGCCCAATGTACCCGCGTAACTATATGGCAAGATACATTGCGCACCATGCCGCGCAATGATAGCGCGCCAGCGTTCGGTGATCTGCGCGATAGCTTCTTCCCAGGTGATGCGTTCAAATTGGCCGCTACCTTTCGCGCCAACGCGCAGCATAGGGTAGAGTATACGATCGGGATGATAGACGCGATCCAGGTAACGATTGACCTTGGCACAGAGCCAACCTTTTGTCACTGGATGATCGGCACGACCACGTACAGAGACAGCGCGCCCCTGTTCATCAACCTGCGTCTCCAGTGCGCAACAATCGGGGCAATCATGGGGACAAGAGCCGTACACAACGTGAAGGTGTTTTTGCTCACTGGTTGAAGTTATTGGAGTAGACCCATTCGGCGACATGATTAATCCTTTCAAAGCACACTGGTTCTATCTTGTATACACCAACTGTGCATTATTTTGGCTTTTAGGTCAAGAGCCAAAGGGATATGTCGCTGCTTGAATGGCATATCTGTGAATATGTTGATGCTATGCTGGGAAAAAAAATGGATTAAAGCGCGGTAATGCCTTTAAAGTAGATGCGCCCAAGATGCTTTACCAGTTCCGCTGGCGGCATCTTTTCCTCAACAACTAAGCGTTTATACGCGTGGGGCGAGAGCAAACTAAAGAAGGTGCTTAGCATGACAGAGGTGGGGATAAGCGTGTCAAACTCGCGAGAGGCTTTGCCTTCCTCTAGCAATGCCGAGATTATTGCCGCAAGCTGCTCTAAACGGGAACGCATCTGTTCTTTCTTTTCGATGAGTCCGGTGCGAACATCCATATTGGAGTAGAAAGAGAGCAGCAACTGCATACGCTTGCCAAGCAATCCCTGGTACATTTCATGAAGAATGTTCTCCAATCGGGTCCGAGCGGTCGATGTTGCGGCGGCAATCTGGACGACGGTGAGCAGAAAAGTTTCCAATTCACGCTCAAAGAGGGCAAAAACCATGTCTTCTTTACTGGGAAAGTGGAGATACACCGTGCCTTTGGCAACGCCCACACGGGCAGCGATCTCATCCATTGATGTTTCGTAATAGCCTTTTTCCGCTAACACTTCCTCTGCTACTTGCAAAATCAGGTTGGCGCGTTCCTGACGCTGCCTCTCTTTCAGAGAGCGATGGGAAGTTCCTTTTTGCATATTGCCACCTCCATTGGTAGTACGCAATTTGTTTGATAGAACTTGATTTTTCGCATAGGAATTGACTCCAAGAAATGCTTTTATGACCATTAAGTCATTAATTTTTACCACAAAGTCAGCTTAGTTGTCAAGGATGTGAACTGCTTGTTTAGTATACAAGTTGGTGCAATCAGTACAATGACTGTGTGGGGTATGCTGTCACTCCTACGAAGGCAGCAACACTGGGTTTGGATGTTGGATGGAAGAGAGGATGGATGAGGATGGAAGAAGCCCACACTCCCGCTGGCTACTTTCTAGCAATTTTCGCCGTACTTGGGGGCGCGTTATTAATGCCTACATTCCCCGTATTGATCATTATTGTTTGTCCCTTGCTCTTACTTGGCATAGGGGTCTATGCACTGCTACGAAGAAAACAGAGCAATACGAGCAATCATGCAGTTTCCTCTGGTCTTAGTGCAGTGCGCACGAATACACAAGTATCTACAGCAGAACAGCTTGTTGCTGAAGAAGCGAGTGGGAGCAAGCAGCGAGAGCGCGAAACTGTTGCAGTGTAAATAGGGATAACAGAAGCTATTGCCACGCGCCAGTGGCAGTCAACCAATCCAGGATTGTTTCTGGCATATGCGACACAGCATCCTGGCGTTGGGAGCAATGCGGCAGCGTATGCAACACGGTAGAGCCATACTCTTTCGAGATGACGCGCCGATCGAATAACACCACGGCATTACGCTTATTTTCGCTCCATACTAAACGATTGAGGCCACGGCGCAAGCGCAAAGAGGCAACAGGGATCGTCAATTGGTGCAGTTGATCGGAATACATTTCGGCACGAGCCGCAATGGGCGGGTCATTCAGCACTGGCATGGGCAAACGGGTAATCACAGTACAGGTAGGAACGTGTTTGATCTCACCAATGGTATCCCAGAAATTTCCTGTCCCCAAGGCAATGACGCGTTCCTGATTGGAGAATATATTCCAGAGCTGACGGGGCGAACCATCAACCCCCTGGCCTACCACCAGAATACCGCGCCCCTCGAGGATAGGCTTAATCGCGGCATATGAGCTACGTAAGGCGGCGTGAGAGGTGTAGAGTACGAGCATTTGCCCTTCTAAAGCCGTGGCGAGTTGTACCAACGCCTCGTCGAGGTGACGCTGGTATTGCGGCATATTTGGCTCTGGCACATCGTTAGGTATATACAGCAAGGTTTGCTCTGAATGTTCGGTGACGACGGACAAGGCGGGACAAGCATCGTTCTCCATGCCAAAACGTCCACGGGCAAACGAGAAATTGTTGTCAACTGCGAGCGAAGCACCCACAAAAATGGTACTGGCATTCGTTTTTAGCAGAGTACGCCGCAACAAGGCGGGGATTTGAACCAACTGGGCATACAAAACAGGGGGAACAATACTCTCCATGGATGGTGCTGCGCTAGCAGTGGCCTGTCGTTGTTGGGCAGATTGTTGCACAAATGGCGGTGGGGACGGTGGCATACGAAGCCAATAGACCATTTCGCTTTCGCCCAGCCCAATGGCTTGCTGACCTAAGCGTTTTTGCGCTAGTAATTGCTGAGCAATAGAGGCTAATTCAGTGGCAACTGAATCATCGTCACCCAGACCCTGGTCGAGCCGATGGCGACTGCGTTGTGTTGTCAGGATGATGCGTTCTGCCTCATGGACGAGATCAATGACGGCTTGCAGACGATGCGAGGCTTGTTGCCAGGCACGTTCTACCTGCGTCCATGTACTCATATTGCGCGTCTGCCCAGTGAAGCGCAGTGGTTGATCGGTACGTTCATTGTTGCGTCCACCTCGTCCTTTGCCACCAGAACCTTGCTGTAAGAACTCTTCGAGCACCTGACTAAAACTATCGAAGAGTGTGTTCACCGCCTCACTCGCGTGGTGCAACGTTTGGAGCCAGGTACGCATACGAGCATCTATCTCTGCCTTGCCCACGGTAGGCGTTGTCGAGAGACCTCCTGGGCCATTCTCGCGTAGTGCAGGAGCAGCCAGGGCCAGCAAGCCTTGATAGCGCCCATCGGGCAGCTCTGTCCCAATCGTGTTGAGCAAACCCAGCAGATGCGCCTGTTCTAGATCGGTGCTACTCCAGCGTACAACCTCCTCTTCTAAGAGGTCAGCGTCAAGAATGATGCGGCGATCGATGCCACTCAGTTGTGAATGGGAACGCGTGAGGTCATCAAGCAAACCAGCATGGGTCGTGACCACCACGGTGGCTTCCTTGACGCGCTCTTCAGCGCGACGCACGAAACAGTATCCCTTACGTTGATAGACACAGCGTTCAAATGCAGTGCCAGCATGCTCATCAACGGATGGAATACGCTCAACACCAGAGGAGATGCGTTGCCAAGCGTTTATTTCCTGGGGCAGCATGGTCAGTTCGCTGCGCTCACCAGTCAAGGTTTGTTGAGCCCATAGGCCCAATTTAGCGAGACCACGCGCTTGTTCCGCGGTTAACTCTCCGCTTGTTCGTCGTAACGCTGCCCCAAACCAACGATGAACACAGAGATAGCCGCCATGCTCGGCAAGATAGGCCACTGGTAGGTTAGACGTTAAAGCGGCTTGGAGGCGAGGGAGAATTTCCTCTTGCAAGCGGCGAGCATTCTGTTGATTCGCACAGGCAATTACCAAGCGACGCGAAGATTGATCCGCCGGAGTAGGATTGGCCACTAACCACTCTAAAGCGGGGAGCAAGGCGGGCGTGTAATCATCGCCGCCGATAGTGACCTCCATCAATAATGTGCTGCGCTGCTCTAACGCTTCATGCACGGCTAATTGGGCGGTCTGGTACCCCATAGGGGCAACCTGTGGCGTCTGCTCAGTCTGTTCAGGTATGACTGCAACAAGGGTTTGGATCTGCTCAAGAGCATTCAATATGGGAGCAGTGGCAGAGTTTTCTGGAAGATGAGCGGCATTAGCATCGGTATCGCTTTCTTTTGCAATGGCAAAAGAAAGAACTCGCGGGTCCATACCTAACTGGGCGGCAAAGCGATCGCCCAAACTACCGCGTGTAGGCATGCCGCGCAAACCGTCTTGCTCCTGGCGGTAGAGCAATTCCTGGCGAAAGAATGCTAAGAGAGGCCAGGTACGAGGCGCATCGAGGCTAGCCAGGTCTTTCAATAAGGAGATGTCCACGCTCTGCAGACGCTGGTGCAAGGCCAAAAATACATCCATCGCCAGGACGGTATCAACCATTGCGCGGTGTCGCCCAGGGGCAACTGGTACGCCAAGGGCTTCCGCCACTTGCCCCAGATTATAGCTCGGTAAGGACGGCAGGAGCACAGTGGCCAGTTCAAAAGTATCGATCAGCGGGTTGATGCGCACCAGCCCGCGACGACGGAGAAAGCCAACATCGAAGGGAATACTATGTCCAACAATGGGGTAATCGCCAACAAATTGCTGTAAATTTTGGGCGAAAGATTCAAACGCTGGAGCACCTGTGAGCTGCTGAGCTGTAATGCCAGTGAGTCGTTGCACACGATAGGGAATAGCACGACCTGGGGCAACCAGTGTCTCAAAAGTATCGAGTACGGTCGTGCCCTGAAATTTGATTGCCGCAACCTCAAGAATAGTATCTTGTTCCGCGTGTAATCCTGTCGTTTCCAGATCAAGTGCCACGCGAATAGGTGGCTTCTTCGCCATAAACTCCTGTTCCTTCATACTATTCGTTAGAAGCAACCGACTGAGGCCAATTGCTCAGGAGCGGAACTGCTAATTGTGCCGCTCGCCCGCGATGACTGATACTATTTTTCTGTTCAGCGCTTAGCTCAGCATTCGTCTTTGCCAGGGCAGGAACGATAAAAATAGGGTCATACCCGAAGCCGTTCTCTCCGCGTGGAGCCTCAGCGATTACCCCCTCCATAGTTCCCTCTACTGTGCGGTAATAGCTAGATGGCTCAGCTATAGTAATAGCACAACGGAAACGCGCTGTACGTTGTGCTGCTGGCAAACCATGCAGGTGTGCCAGGATCAAACGAAAACGTTCCGCGTAGGTTGCATCTTTTCCCGCGAAACGGGCAGAATACACGCCAGGAGCTCCGCCCATTGCATCTATCTCTAAGCCCGAATCGTCCGCGAGGGAAAGGAGCCCGGAGGCCTGTGCATACGCTATAGCTTTGAGTTGTGCGTTTTCAACAAAGGTTGTGCCAGTTTCCTCAACATCCATATCCAACTGTATATCGTGGAGAGACAGGAGCCTGAAAGGTATACCTGAGAAGATAGCGCGGTACTCTTGCAGCTTATGGCTGTTGGTCGTTGCCAACAATAAGTTGCGCATAATTTCTCTTTAATAGGGGTAACTGCTCTGCAAAACGCCATCTTGAACATACAATTGGACAGGTAAGACGGGCAGTAACCCAGCTTCAAATAGGGCGAGCAGCATTAAAACATGCCCACACTTACACTACACTTAAATACTGGCACTCATTCTACCATACCATAGGAAAGTTGTCGAGATTAAAGCAAAACTTGGGTGTATGAAAAAGTTGTAGGCAAGCAAGCAAAAAGGTGGTATCCTCATCTGTAAGTAAAAAGTCCAAAACAGTGTGGATCCCTACCAATGGATACGAACGAAAAGCTGAAAATAGCCCTACTGCAAGAGACGGAACAAGAGATGCTCAAGATGATCGAGCACGTAGAGACAATACAAGAAGGAGATCTGCAGACGCTGGAACAAAGCGTATTGAGAGCCTGTCTCTCCTTGGGG
>JBBQXY010000102.1:0-21028 GCA_038209195.1 Ktedonobacterales bacterium
TCGATTCAGGTAGAGCAAGGTGAAATCTTCGGTTTCCTAGGGCCAAACGGTGCCGGTAAAACCACCACTATTCGCTGTATGCTTGATGTTATTCGCCCAACTTCCGGTACACTATGTGTGCTGGGATTGGATGCACAACGCGACAAGATGGAGCTACACAAGCGCATCGGCTACCTGCCCGGTGATGTGCGCCTGCCAGGACAGATGACTGGCAAGCAGGTCATCAACTACTTCTCGCGCTTGCAAGGCCGAGAACCAGTCTTGTTGAATGACCTGGTAACGCGCTTCGATGTGGAAATGAAGCGACCATTAAAGAGCTATTCCAAAGGGATGCGCCAGAAGATTGGTATCGTGCTGGCCTTTATGTGCGATCCGGAGGTACTGATTCTAGATGAGCCAACTTCCGGTCTTGATCCACTGTTGCAGCGCACCTTTAACGAGTTTCTGCTGCAAGAGCAGGGGCGAGGCAAGACCATTTTCATGAGTTCGCACATTATGAGCGATGTTGAGAAGGTCTGTCGGCGTGTCGCGGTTATCCGCCAAGGCGAAATCGTCACTATCGCAGAGGTAGAAAAGTTGCGGCAGAACGCGGGCCAACGTGTGACAGTCGATTTTGGCGATGCTGTGAGCGTGACCGAACTGGAGCATATACCAGGGGTAAGCAATGTGACAATCAGCCAACCAGGCAGCCAGAGCTACCATTTCAATGTCAGTGGCAGCATGGACGCCCTCATTAAGGCTCTCAGCCACCACGAAGTGCTACGGCTGCAAGCTGAAGAAGCTCCCCTGGAAGAAGTGTTCCTGAAGTTTTATGAAAATCCAGTGGTGGAGACATCTCGGATATCAGTATAATCGCGCACAACGAAAGGAAAATTGAAGATGGCAACCACATCCATTGCTCAAAGCAGCGCGGTGCCAAAGAAACGAGCACGCGCACTGATCATCACCAGAGTCTCGTTTACCAGCGCTAGAACACTGTTAGCGGCTGGTGCTTTCTACATCTTTTTTATTGCCCTAGTGATCGGTATCCTGTATCCCACGCTCTCGACCGCGAATCTTGGTGGGTACCTTACCTCCAATGCAGTAGCAGGACTGATTGGCGCAAAAATCAAGGATGTCTCAAGTTTTTCTTCGCTCCTAGGGCTGGAACTGTATAGCTCCCTTTACGCGCTGATCTGGGGCGGTATCATCGCCTATATGGCTGGCACGTCACTGCCTGCTACCATTGAGAATGGAACGATCGACCTCGCACTGGCACGCCCTATCAGTCGTACGCGCTACTACCTGGAGCTCTGGCTCAGCGCAATCCTGGGCGCGATCTTTTTGAGCTTGACGACAGCGCTATCGGTTTGGATCTGCACGCTTTTTGTACAAAATGCCAACATTGATTGGGGCTGGCTCACCATCGCTGAGTTGATTGAGCTGGCACTGATGTTCATGGCAAGTGGTATTGGTATGCTCTTCGGGTCCTTCATCACCGCCAGTAGGGCGGCTGGCGGTGCAGCGATTGGTATTATCGCTCTTGCCTACTTGATGAACACAGTCGGCACCCTCTCCGATAAGCTGACGTGGATGTTAAAAATCGAGCCACTCTACTATACACAAGGCATACAGGCCCTTGCTGAGCACTCTATCACCGCCTGGTATCCGGCGGTACTGGTAATCTCAGGGCTGATATGTGGGATCGCGGGGCTGGTGATCTTCAATCGACGCGATTTGCCAACCACGTAATTGCTCTATACCGTTCGCGTTAGTCTTGGGAGTGGAGTAGTGTAAAGGGACAGGGCGCTCGGCGCCTGTCCCTTTACACTACTCCACTCTTCTAGCCTTTCCCGATATCGACAGAGCGGAACTGGAATAGGCCAATGAGCAGGAGGACGATAGCCACGCCGATCATGCCCAGGAAGTTGTTCCAGTTCATGCCCAGGAATATCGGGTTGCCATACAAGTGGAAGATGGAGAGCGACATGACCCAGGTGGGTATTTGCACTGCTCCTTCAATCGATTCTTCCAAGAAGGCCAGAACGAGGTACGCGGTCAGTAAACCCAGTACGGCAGCATGGCGCAGGCGTCCGGCTAACGCGTAGACCAGGCCCATAGTAATCAGTGCTGGCGGCAGCATAGTGAAACTAGCAGCAGCTATTCTGCCCTGATCAATATCCAGATTGGTGATGTACGCTCCAATAACGAGAGCGAGCCAGGTCAGGAGAGGAGCCAGCAGAACGACGAGCAAAGTCACGCCGAAGCGCTCTAGTAGTACTCGTGACCGGGAATTTGGGGTGCTGAAAATCAGTTCTTGACGTCCACTTTCCAGGTCTGCGGACCACGGGAGTGCCGATGTCAACGCAAAGATTATGACTAGGGCTGGCATGAAGGTGAAGATTAACGTGCCCAGCAGTCCTGAATTGGTACTGGTTGGTGTATCAAAGAAGAGTTTTTGCAGCCAGGGTGTCCCAAGCACAATATTGTAGAATGGTTTCTGAATGCCGGGAATAATTACCGGGATATAGGCGCTAAAGAGCACCATAGCGAACAGCCACCAGAAGGTGGACCAGCCATGAGCGACGAATGTGTGCAAGCTCACGGCACGCGTTGAGATAGCGCGTTCGGCTTGCCTCAGGCTGCGTATTGCCTGGTGTGCTTCGTTAGATGGCTTGCGCTGTAACGAGTATGCTGCTCTGCCAATATCGCGTCTGATGAAGAGGACGAAACTGAGAGCCGCGAAGAGTAGGCAGAGACCTGCCAGAAGCAGCGCTGCCCAAGGATGGCCTTGGTAGCTGGGAATGAGCGGTTTGTTGAGATTGTAGTAATAGAACGGCGAGAGGTACTGGTACCAGGCACCATTGACCTCGCGCCCAAAGATATCGAGAAGCAAGGTTACAAGCAGCACAGCACTTGCTCCGCCTATTGCCGCGCCGCGACTGACAGTAAATTGAGAGATCAGCAGAGCCACTAAGCCAAAGAAGAACGCCACTAGGCTCAGGTTCAGCCCCGTCAACAATGCCCTGACGACATCAACATGCTTGAGAGTAGCCTCGCCGGCCACAGCACCCAGTGTGAAGAGAACGGCAACCAGGAGTAGAGCGATCATCACCGCACCGAGCTTCTCTAGCAGAAGCCGAGGGCGTGGCTGCGGAGTGGCGAGCAGGACATCGAGGGTGCCACGTTCCTCCTCCCCACGCAGCATACTAGCACCAGCCATGATAAGCCAGAAGCTGAGTAGGACCGGCAAGGTTGCTCCCAAGTAACGAAAGGTGATATATCCTTCCGGTGTCTGAACAGCGACGACATCGCCAAGAAAACGGAAGAGCGGCGCGAGGACAGCATAGCTCGTCAGTAATACCGGCGTGGCTGTTTCAAATCCCACAAGCATGAGTAAACCCAGTCCGAGGCCCCAGCACAGTATGGGCACCCGAGCATCTCTGAGCGATTTGCTCCAAATGGCGCGAAACATAAAACACCTCCTATCAGGCAAGGACGCCTGATGATGACTTCTCCGGCTCGTAGAAGCGCAGGAAGACTTCTTCCAATGACGGCTCGTGTGTAGTAATATTGGTCGCGCCATGTTGGCCAGCAATTTGAATAATCTCTGTCAGTGCGCCCTGTACATTTAATTGCAGGGTACGCGCATCCGCGCCTTGAGCTACACTGACTACGCCAGCGACATTTTTGAACCATTCCGCGGAGGCTGGGTTGGCGAAACTGATCTCTATATCATGCTGGTGGATGTCTTTGAGGGCCGAGACGTGGTCGATTTTGACCAGTCGTCCTTCGCGGATGATGGCAACACGGTCGCAGGTGTGCTCTACCTCTGGCAGAATGTGCGAGGAGAGGAAGATGGTGCAACCCTGAGCATGCACCTCGGCTGCCAGTTTATAGAACTCCTGCTGGTTCAATGGATCAAGCCCACTTGTTGGCTCATCGAGAATCAGCAAGCGAGGTTTGTGCATCAGGGCCTGCACGAGACCGAGCTTCTGCTTATTGCCACGCGAATATTCGCGGAAACGCCTGGTGGGATCGAAGTCCAGCCGCTCCACTAGAGTACGTACGTAGGTCTGATCTACGCCGCCGCGCAGATGGCCCAGGTACTCGATGATTTGTGCGCCACGCATGCCGGCATCGAGAGTGAACTCACCTGGCAGGTAGCCGACTAGCTTTTTTACCGCGGTGGACTCTTTCCAACAATCCAGTCCGCCAATGGTGGCACTACCACTGCTTGGACTCAACAACCCCATCAGGACGCGCATGGTCGTGGTCTTGCCCGCACCGTTAGGACCCAGGAAGCCGAAAACCTCGCCTTCTTCAATGGCGAAAGTTACATCTATGATGCCTCGGCTCCTGCCATAGCTTTTGCTAAGCGAGTTGGTTTGAATGATCGTAGACATCTGTTTTTTCTCCTTCGGGCTCGTTGTCGATGAGGGCTTGTTGCCCATTAAGGGCCTGATGCCCACCAGGGGCATCACTCCATATTGTGACTTGTTATGCATTGTCTGTTGGTGGGTCAAACCATTCTTTCAGTATTTCAGGGTCAAGGAGAGGCAAAGAACCTGTGGCTACTCCTAGAATACGTTCAATCGCATCGGTATAGGCATCGACTGTGTTATTGATGTGTTGCCAGACGCCTCTACTCGGCTCAAACGAGAGGAGCAATCTGCCAAGTGTGTCCGAGAGATATTGCAAAAGAGACATAATGACTTCGCCAACCTGGTCAGGATAGGAGATCATCATGACGCCTTCTTGAATACCTTGACGGATGATCACCGTCAACAGAGGCGTGATATGTTTGATCGCCATTACACGTACTTTCTGGCGAACAATGGCGTTTTCATCCGCGTACCAGACCTGTAGCAATGTCAATAGAAAAGTTTTCTGCGCGGTTTTCCAACGGGCCAGGGTGCCAAAGAAGCTTTGGAATTTAGCGAGGGCTGGAAGGTGTGCATCATGCACAATGAGGATGAAAAGCTGTTCCATCTCGTCCATCATACCTTCGATCAACGCTTCCAGCAACTCTTGTTTCGAGCCAAAGTAGTGATAGAACGCTCCCTTAGAAATCTGGAGATCATCCAACATATCCTGGATGGTCATCTGCTCATAGCCTTTGGTATAGACAAGGCGTTGGGCTACTGCGAGTATTTCTTTGCGTTTCACGCTATATTCTTCTTCTTTGACAACGCGAGCCATGCATACTCCTTATTAAGCAGCTAATAAACCGACAGACTGTTTATTTATAAGAAGTATACCTGAAGAGAGATGTTTTGTCAAGCCTAAGAACATAAAATGAGGCGATAGATTCATTTAGATAGAGGAAAGAAAGGTAAATCATCCCTTTGCCATGTAAGCCATAAAATGACAAAGCACTACGAATATTCGTAGTGCTTTCTGAAACTTCATTATCGGGAATGGGCAAAGCATTATGGCGCCCTGTAGGATTGCCCTTACTACACAGAACTAGGGGTGGGTAGACGTAGAGCCATGTGTTCCTGATCGAAGTAGTGATCGTGCAGTTTCAAAGCGTGCGCTTCCAGGCCATAGGTCTCGAAGCCCTGCGAAAGGAAGAGTTGCCGCGCCTCTTTATTGATCAACACCACGCTCAGGTTAATCTGCTCGACCCCTGATAGCGTCTTCGCGTAGGCAATAGCGGCCTGAAGTAATGCTTTGCCAATACCTTTGCCGCGCAACTCTTGTGGCACGTACATACCCCAGATGACACCTTTGTGGCGTTTTTTTATCTGCTCTTCGCGGTGGAATCCAGCGATACCCACCAGTGTGCCATCGAATGCGCCAAAGGTAGCATTGTCCGAAACCACTTCTTTTTTCCGTAACCCCTGTGCGACACCAGCAATACCGCGTTCCAGTATCTCTTCATAGGACGCGCCGAACGACTCTGGATGGTCGCGCAAGGCGCGTAATCGAAAGTTCCAAAAAGCTCCCGCGTCCGCCTCTGTCAATATCCGTACATCCATGTGCTTGTTCCTCAACTTCTTTCTCTACCAACAATATAGCATAATAAGCCACTCTGATTATGTTCTTCTGTATTCTATGCTTTTAGCGATGATGGTTGTCAAGGTTAGAGTTGCGTAGCTTACAAGGACCTGCTTTAGCGTTTTAGCCTTCGATAGCCTCGACCATGGGAAGGGTAAACCAAAAGGTCGCACCCTTGCCAAGGGTGCTTTCGACACCGACTTGGCCTCCTTGCCGCTCGATAATCGTACGGCAGATGTGCAGGCCGAGGCCCAGCCCAACGCCTGAACCTGTCTTGGTCTCTACACCATCTACGCGGTAGAACCGTTCCCAGACACGTTGTTGCTCAGCCAAGGGCAATCCAGGTCCATTGTCTTGCACCTGAACACGAACGGTTGCTCGATCATGCCACAAACTGACCATTACTGGTTGCCGAGCCTCAGAATATTTGAGTGCGTTCGAGAGATAGTTGCTGACAACCTGGTGCAGCCGATCGGCATCGGCCATGACCAGTAGCTCTCCTGACACCTGGATATCGCAATGGATAGTGCGCGTAGTAGCGAGATATTGCTGGTCCTCAACAGTCTCTCGCACTATGGCAGTCAGATCACAGAGCTCAGGATGCAATTCTAAACGATTGGCGCGAATACGCGCAACGTCAAGCAGATCGCTCACCAGCCGGTTCTGCATACCTATTTGCCGCTCGGCACGGTCAATCAAGTCCTCGACGGATAGGATGAGCGACTTCACATCATCTGGCAACGCTGTATCGTGTTTCATCACCCTATTTAGTTGCCGCTTTGCCAACTGCACACTCCCCTTAATAGTGGTGAGCGGAGTGCGAATCTCGTGTCCAGCGATGGCGATAAATTCATCCATCAGGCGATTAGCATCACGCAACGCCAATTCCCGCGCCTGGGAATCTGCCCGTTCCGTTAGTAACCGCTCGCGTTCAACCACCAGCGCGGCCAATTTGGAGACAGCTTTAGTCAGAGCGATCTCGTTTGCGGTATATTTCCACGCTTGTTCGCCATGGTCGAGAAGCAGGACGCCAACCAGACGCTTCTGGACTGTCATTGGAGCAAAAAGCATGGTATGAATACCAAAAGGGTTGGGGCGTTGATTAAAGGGTGGACTGGTAAAATCAAGCACCGTAACCTCGTCATTGTGCAGTTGAGTTTCAATAAAAGGACCACTCAACTGTTCACTGAGGAAATAGCCAGGGCGGCGCTCCAGCCACAACTTTTCCAATGCAGAAGATAAACCTACGACAGCAGCAGAGCGGTGAACATGCGTCTCCGGATCAAATGTCGTGATGCTTACGCGCTTACAGGCCAGCACACTTGAGATAAGTTCGGCGAGTCGTTGAGCAACCGCATTGGGCGTTGGAACGTGTTCAGCTTGTCCAGTTAATTTTGTGCTCTCATCAGGGAAGCGTACCAATTCTTCTGCCAGCACCAGTAACGCATTTAATGACTCCTGGGTTCGCCTGTCCGCCCGCCGACGTTCCGTCACGTCGTAGATAATCACGACGGCACCAGTAGAGGTACCACTTTCATCGTAAATGGGCGCACCACCAACGATGAGCAAGCGATCCTGAGCGTTCAAAGTTGGCACGGAAATAATGGGCGAATCAAGCCCTTTCAATACTTCACCGCGCAAAACTCGCTTAATGGGCGAATTCTCAAGCGTCAATAATTGCCCCTGCTCGTCAGTTGGCTGCAACCGTTCTAGGCGTTCCTCCGCGGAAATATTGACGTCGGCACTGTCAGGCAGAGTGAAAAGGGAGATCATTTCTCGCAACGCCGTGTTCATATGCACAACATGACCATCGGCATTGTATATGGCAATGCCATTGGTGAGAGCTTCAAAGATTGCTTCCAATTCGCTCACACGCGAGCGCGTCTCCTGCTCAGTGACACGCAAGGTTTGCTGCTCAACTTCCAACTGAGCAAAAAGTTTCTCGGCCTGCCGTCGTTGCAACACCGCTTCGGCTCGTGTACGCTCTACCTGGCTCGCGATCAAACTGATGGTTAATCCAACGCCCAGGAACAATACGACCCCGTAACCGTCCTCAGTTCTGGCGATTGCGAGTGAGAAATAGGGAGGAATAAGTAACGCGACAAGGAGCAATGTGCCCACTGCTATTGTTACTAAGCCCGGGCCCGCCCCCCAAAACAACGACACCACGAGGATAACGAGCAACATCAAGGCTTCTGGAAAACTAAATGTAGGATAAACTCGTAATATTAACACAATCGCCGTCACCACCATAGCCTGTAACAGGCAGGCCGCGAGGTAACCAAAGGCGGGATGGGACCAGGGGCGGCTGAGAAAACCTGGTGAGAAAGAGTTAATCTGGAACCAGTGGCGTATCTTCCACAGGAGCCCTGGCTGCTGTGTGGTCGTACTTCTATCGCTCTGCAGCGTATCGGTGACAGGCAGAATCGCCTCATCTCGTAGAGGCACCAGCGATTCTTGCTTATGTTCCGAGTATTTCATGTGTAGTACCTTAAAAAGTAATGACTTCGTGTTTCCCTTTCATAGCATACATGGTTGAGTCAATCTTGGCAACTAGGGTAGAGCTCTCAGCAGTTAGTTAATGGGAAAGCAATGTTTCTAACGAACCGCCAACGATGACGGTGTGACCAGATGGAAATGTCGTATCGGTCGCGGCTGCGGCGATTGCTGCGCCCATCTCTGTCGCGGTGGGAAGCTTGCCGTAGGTTGTCCCTAAAGCATGGCGACGTTGCTCAATCACATTAGGAGCAGAGCGTTCTAGCAGTTTCGGGGTAATGGTGCCATCGATGAGATCGCCAGTAACTACGATGAGGCCAATGCCCTGAGCTGCCAACTCAGGCTGCCGTTGCCGTAAAGCCTGCTCACCCGCGAATTTACTTTCCCCGACAGGCGCGTAAGCGGGAATTTGCTCGACCTGCCCATAGAGGTGCGCCCAATGGCTGGTGACAAAAACCACTGTACCACCGGCCTCCATTAGAGGGAGCGCACCATCCAGCAAAGCAAGTTGAGCGTCGCGGTTAATGTGCATTGGGTACGCTGGGTCAGCCGCTACAAGATCGCGCTCCAGTCCACCTGAAGCATTCAAAATGAGCAGGTCCAGATGTCCACCCCATGCTTTCACCGCTGTAAAAAGATGCTCAACATCAACCTGTTGCGTCACATCGCAGGCTAGAGCAAGGCTCCGCCCTCCCTGCTGTGTGATCTGCGTAACGATATCACTGGCCCGGGCCGCCTTATTCCGATAGGTAATCACCACATCATAGCCGCGCTCCGCCAGGGCAATTGCGGTAGCTGCACCAATGCCACGCGACCCACCCGTGACAAGGGCCACCGAACGTTTTTGCTGTTCCATATACTCTTCCTTGATAATAATATGGTATGGTATAGCTACAAGCAAATTTGCAGCAGGATAGTAACATTCATCATACCATCCAAAGCAAACGACTTGTAAGGAGAAGGGCATGGAAATTCTGCGCACGCCGGATGAACGCTTTCACAATCTGCCCGGCTATAGCTTTGCGCCACAGTATGTTGAAGTGGATGGCTTACGCATCCACTACATTGACGAGGGGCCGGCCAATGCCGAAACAGTTTTGCTGCTGCACGGCGAACCTTCGTGGAGCTATCTCTATCGCAAAATGATTCCCATCATCACTGCCGCCGGGTACCGTGCTATCGCGCCCGACCTCGTCGGCTTTGGTCGTTCCGACAAACCTGTCCGGCGGGATGATTATTCATATCAGCGGCATATAGACTGGATAGCAGGATTGCTGGTAACTCTTGATCTACAGCGGATCACCCTTGTGTGCCAGGATTGGGGAGGTTTGCTCGGTCTGCGCCTTGCCGCTGAACACGAGGCGCGTTTCGCCCGCATTGTGGCGGCGAATACTGGGCTACCTACTGGCGATACGCCGATGAGTCAGGCCTTCTTCGCCTGGCAAACATATTCTCAGACGACACCCAATTTTCATGTTGGCGGAATCGTCAAAGGTGGTTGCGTCACTGAGCTTGCCCCGGAGATCATCGCCGCCTACGACGCGCCCTTTCCCGATGATCGTTACACGGCGGGTGCGCGCCAATTTCCCCTGCTCGTCCCAACCACACCAGATGATCCCGCCAGTCAAGCCAATCGAAAGGCATGGGAGGTATTAAGACGCTGGGAAAAACCATTCCTCACGGCCTTTAGCGACTCCGACGCCGTCACCCATGGCGGTGAGCGCGTTTTTCAGAAGCTGGTACCAGGCGCAGAGGGCCAACAGCATACGGCCATTACCGGAGCCGGACACTTCCTCCAGGAAGACAAAGGCGAAGAACTGGCTCATGTAGTCGTCGATTTCATGAGTAAAACGTAGGAGTTTTGCGGTACAATGTAGATATCCTCAGCCAGGTAGTATCCACTTATTGTAGTTGGTGTATCATTAGGTCAGTGAAACAAAAGTCTTACTCTGTTCGGTATAACTTATCGGCCCCAATTGATGGGTGGCACGGACATAGGAACAATGTAAGATGATACTCATATGAAAGAAAGGTAACTCGATGAACTTTGACTTAGGACAAGTTACGCAATTGTTAGACCACGTTCCCTACCCGATTGGCACATCTCAACTCGTTCAATTTGCACAGCAACACGGCGCGAATGAACAGATCATGGGTATGCTTGAACACCTACCTGATAAAACATTCAATTCTTCCCAAGAAGTGAAAGACACATTTGGTGGCCTAGGCAGCCTGGGCAATTTGGGCAATTTGGGCAACCTCGGAGGGTTCAAATTCTAAGGTAAGAGAATTATCTTGCGCTAGTTAACACAGCTTTCCCCTGCCAGATTGCTCTAGCAGGGGATTCATTTTAAAATTTATTCCAATGCAAAATTGAATCCAGTGGTACGCGTGGTGCTGGCTTAAAGTCGGTGCCAAGGGTATGTGCCACTGGTATCAATGCCGCCTGCGTGATCTTGTCATAGGGAATGCCGAGAACCTCTGCCGCTTCCTTTTCAAATGTCAGGTGCAGCGTTGTCCAGGTTGTGCCCAGTCCACGCGCACGAGCGGCCAGCATGAAGCTCCAGGCGGCGGGAAGGATCGAGCCCCAGATGCTCGCTTGTTGTAAAGTAGGGAGGTTTTCGAGGCGACCACTAATACAGGGCAGCAGCAACACGGGAGCTTCGTGCATGTGATCGGCCAGGTATTGCGATGAGCTTCTCACCCTATCGATTGCTGCCTCGGCGATCTGCTCATTGCGCTTTATCATTGCTTTCCCCTCGGTTTGTTGCTGGCGATAGAGCGCGTACCCTCGGCGATAGATATCGGCCAGAGCTTTGCGTACCTCGGCATCGGTCACGACCACAAAGTGCCAACCTTGGGTGTTCGAGCCAGTCGGGGCCTGTACCGCCAGTTCGACACATTCACGAATCAGCTCAGGTTCTACTGGTCGCGAAAAGTCCAGCCGTTTCCGTACCGAGCGCGTCGTCGAAAGCAGAGCGTCAGGCGTTAGATTTAGTTGGGACATGGTTGTTGTGCCTCTTTCTTTCCAAATGATGTGTTTTTCAGTTTATTTGGGATGTTTGTTTTGCATTGTATCATGTTCGTGTCAAGGGCTTGAGAGACCGCCACAAAAGAGAACGGATTCGACCTCTCTGCTTTACTCTGGTACAATGTTCTTGAACGATATATTCATGTAGTCTGACAAATTTCGTGTGAAATGCCGCCTACGGTGGCAGGGGGAGAGGGAGAACTAGGGCGCAGCCCTCTATTACCTGTCCCCCGGACAGGGTGCAGTCAAGGGGTTGCACCCCTTGCATCCCTGCTCTTTAGGAGAGGGAGGGAAGCTAGGGCGCAGCCCTAGAACCCAGTCAAGGGGTTGCACCCCTTGCATCCCTGCTTTTGACAAGCCGCCTTCGACGTCGAGGATGGAGGGGAAGCTAGGGCGCAGCCCTAGAACCTATAGTATCTGCCCCTCAGTCATCCCTGCATTTTAGGAGATTGATTGAATGAGCGAGACAAGTACTCAGAGCGGAGGACGACCTAGTTTGCCGATGCAAGGCGTTGCTCAACCTAGTCGGGAAGAGGTGTTGCACCTTCCGCGGGTGCATATTTCTACCCATCCTGTGATGGCGCATAAGATGACGGCGTTGCGCGATAAAAATACGCAACCACCGGAATTTTACCGTCTGGTTAAGGAGATTGGCGCACTGCTGGCTTACGAAGCCACTACCAACCTGGCCCTGGAACCATCTCCGATAGAGACGCCGATGGGGCCGATGGTTGGTCAACGGCTGGCTGGCGGTATAGGTGTGACACCCATCCTGCGTGCAGGCCTCGGCCTGGCGGAGGCATTTCGCGATGTCATTCCCGATATCCAGGTCTGGCACCTGGGCTTGCGGCGCGACGAGGATACGTTGCAAGCGATGGAGTATTACAACCGATTGCCGCACAAGGTCGATTTACAGGTGGCCTATGCCATTGACCCCATGCTGGCAACGGGCGGTTCAGCCATCGATGCCATCAATGTGCTCAAACGGCGTAGTATTCCGCGGCTATCTTATGTCTGCATCATCGCCGCTCCCTATGGTCTGCTGAAGCTAAAGGAGACACATCCCGATATTGACATTTATGTCGCGGCACTTGATGAATCTTTGAACGACAAAGGCTATATTCTTCCTGGATTGGGTGATGCCGGCGATCGCCAATTTGGAACATTCTAAGTTTATGGGTACTGCTTTGACATTCTTAATTTGACAGGCCGCCTACGGCGGCCTGTCAGGGAGGGAAGACTGGGGCACAGCCCCAGACCCCAGTCAAGGGGCGGCGGCCCCTTGCATCCCCACTTGTCAAATGAACTGTAACAGAACAGTACGCAAAGTCAGATACTTCTGAAAGAGTAAATCATGCCAGGACCATTTCCTATGCAACCAGAACCGAACGACGGCTTTAACGAAGAGGCTGAACAGTCACCTGAGGTTTACGAAGAGCAGACAGAACTTCCCCTGGAAGAGGACTCGTTGCCAGGTGAAGAAAACCTGGCAACCGATGATGGGGCACAATTTGTTGCACCCGAAGAGCCTGTGTCACCTGAATCCATGTTGCCACCAGAGGCACGGGGTGAGACGAATGGAGGACCACTGGGCTGTTGCCTGGGCCTCACCGTGGGTCTTATGCTCAGCTTATTTCTGGGCTTGATCGGCTTTGGTCATTTGACGGCACTAGCACTGGCATTCTTGCTCCATGCTGATGCAATAACAAATATTCGTATTGCCACTGCCTTCTTTGGCTGTATTGGGGCTATCGTGGGTGGATATCTCGGCTGGAAGATCGGCAAACGCATTTACCGCGAGTACGAAGAACCGGTACGAAAAGGGAGAAGAAGTAGAAGAAGCAGAGCCATACCCAAACAAGCGCGGCTGTAACGGCGTTGTTAGCCTTATGAGAATGAGAAAGGGAAGAAGGACATGCGTGTTGTGATCTTTTGTGACATGGAAGGTGTTTCTTGCATAGAGACCTGGGAGCAGGTTTCTGCTGGCAAGCCTTTTTACGAAGAGAGTCGCAAGCTCTACACAGATGAAATGAACGCGGCGGTACGCGGTGCTCGTGCAGCTGGGGTACGCGAGATCGAGGTGGTGGATTGCCACGGCGCAGGTGGGGCGTATAGTTTCAAGAGCTTTCTGCCCGATTGTTTAGAGACGGGCGCACAATATGTCTTTGGTTATCCCTGGGCACGCTATATCACTCCATTTGAGCAGGGTTGCGACGCTATCTTATTTCTGGGCGCACATGCCATGGCGGGTACACCCGATGGCGTTCTCTGCCACACCGTTTCGTCTGAAGCCTGGTACAATGCGCGCATCAACGATACCCTGGTTGGTGAAAGTGGCATACTTGCCGCCATCGCTGGCTGCTGGGATGTACCAGCGGTGTTTGTTTCCGGCGACGAGGCAACGTGTCGCGAGGTGACGGCTCTACTCGGTGAGGAGGTGACGACGGCTCCAGTCAAAAAAGGGCTGGGGCGTTTCTCCTCCGTCAACATGGCCCCAAAAGATGCCTGTTCGCTGATCGAGATGCGCGTGGCCCAATCCTTGAGTATGCACAACTGGCCCAAACCCTATAAGCCAACTGGACCAGTCACCTTCAGAGTTGAACTAGCTACCCCTGACCGCGCCGCCGATTTCATGGGCCGCACCGGAGTTGTCCTCGAAGGACCACGCACAGTATCATCCACCGGCGATAATTTCTGGCAAGCGTGGGACCAGTTCTGGTATCGGAATTAGTCTCCTATTGGCTTGCGATAGCGCGGGAACGTTTTGATCACGCGAAAGCCCAGCTTTTCGTATAATGACCTGGCTCCATGGCGATTGGTGGCATCGGTATGGAGTCGGATGCGCTGTGTACCGCGTTCTCGCATAGTTATCATGTCATACCTCAGTAAAGCTTCCGCGAGACCGCGCCGTTTGTATGCAGAGGACACGATGACGTCGTCGATGATACCAGTATCATGCGAGATGCTGCCCTGAACGATAGCGATCGGTTGCTCATTGTACCAGAGCACCTTCAATAGCTCAGGATCAGGGGTAATCAGGCTAAGAAATTCCTGGTAATCTTCCTCTGTTGGCACGCTATTGGCCTTGGTGAAACCCGCCCAATGGCGGCGAGCTGCTTCCCAGATGAGGCGATACTGTTCCGGTATAGCGGGACGGAGTGCAAAACCTTCCGGCAAGCGGGGCTTTTGGAGATGCACAAAGTCAGTACATTCCATCTGCGCACTCGTGTAATAGACGGTATAGCCCTCGTTCAGCAGGAGTTCGGTGGCGGATATCTCGGTGCTTGAAGCATTCGCTCCAAAGGTGCCCTTGCCATGAGTAGGATGTCCAGTAGCAAGCGTGCGCAAGCGATGTTCAGCCCAATGCACAAGGGCCGTGCCAAGTCCACGTCCGCGCCATTCCGGTAAGACTCGCCCCACATGCAGATAGAGCCAGGTACCATCTTCCTCTTCCCACCAACCAACACGTACAAAGGCAATCATGTGCTCATGCACAGTTGCTATTAACGTATTTTGTGGATCAAGCCTGGCAAGATATTCCGCCATTTCCTCTACAGTGGGAATACTTTCTAACGTAGAGAACGGGTCAATCTGATCAACGTGCCGACAAGCCTCCATTACGGCAACATATGGGATTGCATCTTCTGCCCCACGTCCAGTACGAAAAGTAACGCCCAGCAGAGTGGGTATGTATTCCTGTTGCATAAAAAATACATTCGCCTCTTTCATTTTAGCTATAGCTCGGCGATACGGAACACGGCGAGGCGTGAACGCAGCGAGTCGGTTAACGCGACCAGTTGGCACAGGGCCTGTTGCATGTGCTGCATATGCTGATTGATCTCCTCGGTCGTCTGGGAAATGTGCTCTACGGCATTGACAGCAAGTTGTGAGCCCTGGGCTTGGTTATCGGCTGCGCTACAGATGCCCTCTACCAAATCAGCCATTTGTTCCGTGACAATACTGATCGCGTCGAACGCCACCCCTGCTTGCGTGACCAGTTCGGTCTGTTTAACCGCCTCTTGGGTATTTTGCTCCACGCTTTGGGAGATCGCTGTCGTCTCGCGCTGAATAGAGCGGATATGCGAGGAGACTTTGCGAGCAGCATCTGCTCCATGCACCGCCAGAGTGCGAATCTCTTGCGCAATCAACGTGAAGCCTTGTCCATGCTCACCAGCTCGTGTCGCCTCAATGGCGGCGTTAAGGGCCACCATGTTCATACGGGTCGTTAGATCGGTAATCACCAATATAGTCTCGTTGATTTCCTGCCCACTCTCACCTAACCGTTTCATGATTCGAGCCGATAACATGGATGCTTCCCGTACCTGGCTCATACCTTCCACCGCACGATCGACCGCACTTTGACCATCCATAGTCACGTCCATTGCCTCCACTGCGATGCGCGAGAGCTCGCTAGCACTTTTCGAGAGGCGGTTCATGGTATTGGCTATTTCATCAATGGCGTGCGAGATGTGCTGCACCTGTCGCTCTTGTTGACTGGCATCATGCACTAACAGGTCTGAACTATGCTGCACATCGCGTGTCAATTCATCGACCACGCTTGTGACCTTTTGTACATTGCCCAGTACCCCACTCATTTCTTCCACCATGACGTTCACAGCATCGCTGATGGGTTGCAACTTCTCGTGCGTAGAACGGACGCGCACCCTCAGGTCCCCACCGCGAATCTGTTCTAGATCATCGCGCAACATGGCGATGCCCTCTTCGAGGACACGATGCTCGGCATCACGTTCTTGGAAAATGCGCGCATTATCTATCGCTACTGCGGCCTGGTTGGCGAACAACTCCGCCACTTCAATTCTCTCAAGTGTCGGTATCTTGCCATCTTCTGGATCGTCCAGCGAGAGAAGGCCAAGTAGTTTTTTCTTACGCGGACTGTATAGCGGCACAATTAACGCATCATCGGGGTGCCATCCGCCCGGTTCATAATCATTCACCGTCTTGTTGATAACCCAGACGATATCCGAGAACACATCGACCACTTCATGCGAAATAAAATAGCTCTGACTGAGACGAAACTCAGGGCGCATGAGCCGAAGCACTTGTTCAGCAGTGAGTCGCGTCTCGCGTAACACGCGTTGTTGCTCTTCCGACAGGCCAGCAAAGGCAAGGGGAGCCAACACCTCACTGCCCTCTTCAATCAGATTGACAACGAGGATACGAAAACCTGTACAAATGCTGGTGGAAGCCACTATTTGCTGCAACACTTCCGCTAGACCTAACTCCGAGCGCAAAATATTGCCCAACCGTATCAATTCTTTGATTTGCTGTGCGTGTTGCGCAACATTATGATCAAGCGGAACGCCTGTTAAAGGGGAAGGTTGGGCGTCTCGTTGTAGGAGCGAGTCTTGCTCGCGTTCCCCTTGCACGTGCTCAGCAGGGGAGCGAAAACGGACACGCAATGGCACATTCCGTCCCTGCTGCCTGCGTTCTGTCATTGATGGCTACCTCTTTCCTTGCTATCTGCTGTCAAGACTCTATCGAGGATAGCACATCCACTACAAGTACACAAGCGAGTTAGCACGTATGCTAAAGTCGAGTCAGATTCTTCGCTTCGCTCAGAATGACAAGGCTGCGCTCAGGATGACAGACCTTCTCTCCAAACGCCTTATCCTCTTGTTTTAAAAATCGAGGTAGGGTTGGAAGTAGCCTTGTAACGAGCGGGGGAGGCGACCGGAGAGGAAGGTGCCATCTTCGCGATGCTCCTCCTCATCGACGTAGCCACGACGATGAAAAAGTTCTACCAGTTCGCTTTTGGCATAGGGGATTACCACCTGCACCATCTCCATGCTGTCTGCCAGCACCTGAGCCACTTTCTCGCGTAAGGCGTCCAGTCCTGTGCGCTGTAAAGCGGAAACGGCGACACCATTGGGATAGAGACTGACATCCGCCTCCTCAGGAGCAGCGAGGAGATCAATTTTGTTCAATGCGGTGACGCGCGGCTTATCGCTGGTATGTAAATCACGCAGCACATCGTTAACCGTCTCGCTCTGTTCAATGGCGTTTTCGTGGCTGACATCGACGACCTCAAGCAATAAGTCGGCATCAATGACCTCTTCAAGCGTGGCGCGAAAGGCAGCGATCAACTTGGTGGGCAGCTTCTGAATAAAACCTACGGTATCGGTAAACAGTATTTCTTGATTACCGGGCAAGATATCATGGCGTGTAATGGGGTCGAGTGTGGCAAACAGCGTATTCTCCGCCAACACATTCGCCTCGGTGAGCGCGTTGAAGAGGGTAGACTTGCCCGCGTTGGTGTAGCCAACAATGGCAACAACAGGGATAGCCTGGGCTGCACGCTGTTGCCGATGAAGCTGCCGTTGCTCGCGCACCCCCTCGATATCCTCGCGCAACTCAGAGATGCGGCTCCGTACGCGGCGTCGGTCAATTTCCAGCTTTGTTTCACCGGGGCCACGCACACCGATAGCTCCACCTACACCAGCCGCACCGGCACTGCGCGAACCACCCGCCTGACGCGAAAATTCTACGCCACGGCCCGCCAAACGAGGCAAGCGATATTCCAGTTGCGCCAACTCGACCTGTAAACGCCCTTCGCGGGTATGGGCGTGCTGCGCGAAAATGTCGAGGATCAGTGCGGTGCGATCGATGACGCGGGTTCCCAGGAGTTTTTCGAGGTTACGCTGCTGCGAAGGGGAGAGTTCGTCGTCAAAGATCACCAGATCAAAACCGTGTTGCTTCTCCAGATCGCTCAGCTCTTGCGCGCGACCTTTGCCGAGGTAGGTCGCCACATCGGGATGACGCAACCGTTGGATGAGAGAGCCGACAACATCAGCACCAGCAGTACGCGCCAACGCCCCCAATTCACTCAACGAATCTTCAACGCTCCATAATTCGTTCGGCTTATCGGTGTCAACCGCGACCAGGTAGGCATGTTCCTGCCCACTATGTGCTCCCGTTTCAATAGTACGATCTTGCTTTGCCGTAATTCGTTCCTCCACCTGTTTATGGTATAGCTAACCAACATGTATGTATAGAGGTATTGTAGCATCTATACAAGAGAACGCAAAGCTTGGCAGTAGCTTCATGGAGAAGAATGCCCTATGAGTGAATAGGTAGACGGGCTATGATAAAGCTATTGACGTGTGCAAACAGGCTATTGGTAACGGCGTCGTTATAAAACTGTTGCCAACTGTTAATCTGGGTAATGGTCACACCGCCGGGTAGGCTTTGAACATTCTGTAGGAAATTGTGCAGCACCAATAAGAGCACCACCCAAACCAACCATGCTTCGACAAAACCGATCAAGGCACCGAGCAACCTATCGCCCATGCCAATCAACGGTATTTTCTGCACAACACCGCGAAAGACGCTGCCAATAATATGGAGGATCAAAACCGTACCACCGAACAAGACGATGTAAGAGATGAGAGGAGTCGCGGAAAAGCCATTGGCGGCCAAAAGCAGCGTAAAACGCGGACCAAAAAAGTAGGCAACGGCAAAACCCAGGGGTATACTGATGAGATTTACGAGGCTGGTGATAGCCCCATTGCTGAAACCATTAAAAGCTAATAAGGCGACCGTCACGAGGAAAAGAATGTCTATATAGCTAATACCGCTCATATGCGTTCGTGTCCTTCCTGATTCTATTTTATAATGATTAGATGAGTCTATTCTCTACATGCATAGACGTTGTAAGAAGAAGAGTTGTAACAAAAGAGTTGAAGTACTTGTTATACTGCTTTGTTTCTCTTCATGTGACTGGCCGCCTTCGGCGGCAGGGGAAAGGGGGAAGCTAGGGCACAGCCCTCTATTACCTGTCCCCCGGACAGGGTGCAGTCAAGGGGCTGCCGCCCCTTGCATCCCTGCTTCACACATGAAGTATAGCGAAACATTACTAGATAAACTCTGGTCCGCCATTATACTTTTGTGCGTTTGATGTAGCGTACGCCCCAAAAGCAGAAGAGCAACATGCTGAGCGAGATGAGGAAGATGAGCCAGTTAAAGCCAATAAATTGTGCAAAGATACCAGCGAAAAGCAGAATGGGAATCGAGCCAGCGTTATAGATCATGATCTGCAAAGAGAAGACGCGGCCTCGCACAGCCTCCGGTGAATGTTCCTGCATCATGGTCTGCGTGGGAATATTGACACAGGCCATCGCGATGCCCAAGACAAAGACAAGCACAATAGTTGTCACCAAAAGCATCGGCGAGGATGCCCCTTGCGCACGATAGAGCAGCCACGCCAATTCCTGCGTGGCAGGGAGCAGGATGAAACCTACGGCCAGCGTGATAAACCCTATCGTCGTCAGGCGAATACGCCCAACTCGTTCGGTTATGCGCGTCATGAAGAGGGAGGCACCGACCAGTCCAACCGCCGCCGGTGCAAGAATAATGGACATATCGGCAGCCGGTCGGCCTAGTACCTGTTGTACAAATGGCCCAGCCAATTCACCAATCAGAAGCATAATATTGCCAACGACGGAAAGCTGGATCACTGAGAAGAATAACAGGCGATCACTGCGCACAAAGCGCCAGCCCTCGGCGATTTCGCGCCACAAAGCTTCCATCGCCTTTGATGCTTCCTCCCCTGCATTTTTGACGCGTTGAGGACGACGGTGCTCATGAAAGGCACTTGTTGGGATAAAGAAAATGAGGGCTGCACAGACAAGGTAGAAGAAGGCCACCAGTACAAAAAGCATATCAATCGAATGAACGTTGAGCGTGAGCGCAAACACGTGCAGTGTAAAGGGCGGAAATATCCGCGAGACGATGCTGCCCAAAATCAGGAAACCTATGGCCTGTGACAGCGTCATGGTGATATTGAACAGCGAGAGAGCGGGCATCAGTTCGCGCTCCCCCACTAATAGTGGAATAGCGGCCCCTTCCGCGGGGGTGAAGAATTGCCCAATCAATGAGGCCATAAAGGTGAGCACAAAGAGCGGCCACAGCGTCGTGCGACTGGTTAACAAAGAGACCACGATCAGAAACATCGTGACCGCTCGCAAGACATTGCTGACCCACAATACCTTGCGCTTGGAGAGGCGATCAACGGCTACACCCGCGACCGCGCTGAATGGGAGGGCAGGCAAGGTGAAAGCGATAATGGCGAGGCCAGCCAGCAATACCGAGTGGGTAGTGTCGTTCACGAGCACGATGATACCGAAATTCGCCGCGTTCATGATGGTGAGCGAAATAAGCTGTGCCAGCCATAAAAGCACAAAGTTGCGATTCTTCAGCACGCGCCGAAAACTAGCGGATTCTGGGGCCGCCTGCGAGGGTGGAACAGGTTGTTGTTCTGTGACAGTTGTCGGCATGTGAACTTCTAATCCCTTTGTGTAAGAACGTAACGTGTAAGCCACATTATCACTAGTTTACCATAAAATCAGGAAAGCTTCCCTACTATCCTCTTACGTATGAGTATAGCGAAAAGTTCAATCACTTTCAAATGTCACTTGACCTATATAGCACTAATTTTCACACATTGCCAGAAAAACCAAACGAGCAAAGAAGCATAAGCGAAAACCTGCCGGACGCCTTAGG
>JBBQXY010000103.1:0-20894 GCA_038209195.1 Ktedonobacterales bacterium
GCATCCATGAATTTCCATCTCTACAGAACAGTGTACTCGCGCTACAAGCACAGCAAGGAGATATTCGTGGGCTGGTTCCATCATTGAGCCAAAATGTCGATCATTCGGTTTGATTTGTCCGAGGATTGAGCCAATTTACCAGATGCATTTATTCTACTAGTAAATAGCGTGAATGTTGGTTCTCCGTCGATTTTTGAGGTGAAACCTGGGAAATCGTCGTGAAACATGGGAATCAGCCAGGAAGACGCCAGTGGTACATAAGCCCAAGGTTCGTCCATTTTGGGGATCAATGATGAGCCATGGTGTGAAGGTTCGAACACCGCCGCGTTCCATCGGTTGAGACAGAACGCGGCCAATGCATGTCGCGTGGCGACGCGACGCGAGCAGTTAGAACTGGTGGCGGGTTTGGCTGAGGCCTATGGCGAATGCGAAGACCTTGGTGGGTTTGACGGAGAACACGAGGTTCGAATCTGTGAGAACTCGTTGTTTGTCTTCATCGTAGAGGTAAAAATACCCGTTGCGTACCTGGTATGGCCAGCTTCCATCCCACTTGGTCGCCCACACCGAGGCTAAGCGTTCGAGCGCGTCCTGGTCGGTGATCCGCACGGCGTTGCCTTCAACCACCACGGTGAGTCCTTCTGTCTGGTTGCAGCCGGTCGTCAGAATGACGTGCGGGTTTCCACGCAGGTTGACAGTCTTCTGTGCGGTGTCGGTAGCGGTAAAGTGGATGGCCCCGTCGTGCCACACGGCCACGAGCGGCGTGACGTGAGGGCGACCGTCGGCCCGCACTGTTGAGAGCCAGAACAGCTCGGCTGTTTCCAACACCCGACGCGTCTCCTCCCATGGCGTGACCACTCCGTCTGGTGCGCTGGATCGGGTTGTGATGGGTTCGTTCATCCTAAGAACTCCTTTCAATCGTTCCGTTTCTCCACGCAGAAAGCGAGAAGATATCAACCCATTCTCTTTGCGCGAAGGAAAACTGGAAAGGCCACAAACGACGCGATGCCTCCCAAGGTCAGAATGGTCGCTTCAAACGAAATGTGGGTGTTCGAACCTTCACAAAACGGCTCTAATTTGTCCATCAATCAAGACCATGAATGAGCTTCTTTCAATTGTAAAAATAAGTATTTTTCTAGAAAACTACCTGCGGCCAAAAGAAGCGAAATTGACAACCTCCTCATGGCAGTTCTCGGTTTGCTTGAAAGTGCGTCGAAGTGGCCGGAATTCCGACTTTTTCTATGATTTTGTGTACTTAGTGTTGTAAATTTTGTTTGTGCGCTTGTTAGGAAAATCGATATATATCTATATATAACCCAAATACCCTATATACCTCTGGTGTTGCCATAGTTACGCGTTACTAAGCTATGAAAGACAATCTGAAAGGCTATTCATGGTGACTCAAAGTATAGGTAGCACGACAAAACTTGCTGAAAAAACAGCAGTTGCTCTGCCTCTAAAACAGCAAAAACTGCGCAAGAACTGGTCAAAAGTGGTGTGGTCTCCGTTGTGGCTCTGCCTGTTGCTAGCCGTTGTGGTACGGATCGTACTCATTGTGCATACTAATGGGGTGATTGACGGTGACGAATCTCTGGTGGGCATTCAAGCACAACATATTTTACGCGGTGAACGCCCTACCTATTTTTATGGCATACCGTACTTTGGTAGTCTCGAAGCTTATCTCGTCGCGCTGGTTTTTGCCATTGCTGGCTCCTCCGTGTGGGCATTGCGAGCCGAGCCGACGTTGCTTTCAGTGCTGATCGTGTGGCTCACCTGGCGATTGGCAGCAGTGTTGGCCGATATGGCTCACTTGCCAGATGTCGCCCGCCGGAATTTTATGCTGGTAGCGACCTTACTGGCGGCAGTCTTTCCACTCTATGATACTGTTTTAGAGTTACGCACTTTTGGCGGCTACGTCGAGCTATTTGTGCTGATACAATTGCTACTCCTGGGTACCTTGCAAGTAACGCGGCGTTGGGATGCGGGTGCTAGCAACCGTGAACTGGCATTACGTTGGGCCGCGCTGGGCTTTATTGTTGGCGTAGGGCTATGGGTAGATCCACTCATCATAGCAGGGGTGGTGGTTGCGGTGCTCTGGATAGTTGGTTACTGCATATACGCGCTGCGACGTTTGGATCGTGCCACGCCGGGTAGTTTGGCTCAGGGAATAGGCTCCCTCTGCAAAAAACTTCTCCTGGTGGTAGTAACCATTCCCGCCGCCACGATTGGATGCGCTCCTGCGCTCTATTGGGGAGTGCATCATCAGTGGCAAAATGTTACGTATATGCTCAATCTGGGCAATGGCTATGCATCGCTTAGCCCTGCTGTTCACGCCCTCTACCCAACACGTCTCTCTTTAACGGCAGGGCTAGTCAAGCTCTATACGACCTGTGTGGTGCCACGCGTTATCGGTGGCTCGCTACCCGAGGAAAGCGGCAGGTTGCTGACAACACTCCATAGCTTTACCCTGGCACTTGGTGTATTCTGCATCGTCACTACTGCGCTCTTGGTCGCTGTTTCGTTCGTTGTGTACCATCCGTTACTGGCCCAAGTGCGTCAACTGGCGACTTTGCCGCTCTTGTTCGCAGCCACGACCGCCTTTTTCTTCTGCACCAGCACCGCTGCGGTCCAGGGTCTGGACTGTAGTCGCGACCTCGCGGGACGGTATGCCACACCATTGATGCTGGTGCTACCCTTCTTTTTTGCGGCTACCTTTACTATCCTACCGATGTTTTTGCACAATCAATTGAGACTTCTGGCCAATGAAGGTGCTATTGAGCACGATGGAGCTTCTGTCCAAAACATGCGCATGCGCTCTTGGCAACCATTTGCGAACATTCTGCAGGTAACACTCTCTCTTGTGCTTTTCGCCTATCTGGGGGCACAGATGGCTACCTATCGTTTAACTGATGCCGGTCATACCTTTCAATCTCCGTACTGCACCCACGCGCTGGCAATAAACGACACAGTCATTGCGTATGTACAGCAGCAACACATCGGTTACGCGTGGGCCGCGAACTGGGTCGGCTATCCTATGGTGTTCAAGAGTGGTGGTAGCCTCACTCTGGCTGATCCGCAAGCAGTAATGAAAAATATGGCCTATTTTAATCGCTTTCCTGCCGATGTCGCTACTGTTCTTCATGCTCATCGCGCCAGTTTCCTGGTACTTGTTCAGCATGGTGATAAACATCCTCCGTTGCTGCGACTCTGGGACGCTGAGCACATACGCTATCATGCGGTCTTCTTTCCGTCCGAGCCAGAAGCTGATATTTTGCTGGTGACACCATTGAGCCGAACCGTCTCTCCTTTTGAGTCAGAGGCCTATTTTGCTTTCTTTCACTGTAGCAGCTAGCGATCAGTCAAGTTCGCTATCTTCCCCAATTCCTTACACTGTAAGCTCGCATAGTTTCTAGCGCGTGTAGGTAAAACGTGCTATAATAATGCCAGTGCTACCTTATTCTAGTGTTTTGTTTCACTCCATTTGACTGGCCGCCTGCGGCGGCAGGGGAGAGGGAGAGCTAGGGCGCAGCCCTAGAACCCAGTCAAGGGGCTGTCGCCCCTTGCATCCCCACTGATCACATGAAGGTGGTCGGAGCACTAGCTTCCATCCCGGCACGAGCGAGATGGGGAATAATCCAATTATTCTGCAAAAATTTTAACCGAGCAACAGGTGCTGCTAAACCTTTGCATAGGAGTCACTTCTTATGAGTAGCGAGAATTCAGGAAATGGGAAACCGTCGGTTCCTGGTGGCCGACATAAACCAGTGCCAATTGCTATGGCCTCTGGTCCGCAAGAATACACACCTGGAGATCAAGAACTACCGGTTCAGCTTACGAGCTTTGCGGATATGCTGCAATGGGCGCAGAACTGGGCGCGCTCAAAGTCAGTGTGGCCGCTGGGCTATGGTTTGGCCTGCTGTGCTATTGAGATGATAGCAAGTGCGCAAGCCCACTATGACCTTTCGCGCTTTGGTTCGGAGGTTTTCCGCTCCAGTCCACGTCAGGCCGACTTGATGATTGTCGCGGGGACGGTCTCAGTGAAGATGGGGCCGAGGCTGCGTCTCCTGTGGGAGCAGATGCCAGATCCAAAGTGGGTGTTGAGCATGGGCCAATGCGCAAACTCTGGCGGCGAGTTCTACGATAGTTACTACACCGTACAGGGTGTTGATACTATTGTGCCAGTGGATGTCTATGTCCCAGGCTGTCCACCGCGCCCCGAGGCACTGATTGAAGGCATCCTTAAATTACGTGAGAAGATCGCCAAGCAAGGCCTTAAAGTGCGCGGTGAAAAGGAAATTGAGGTGTAGTGTATGCGTGGTATCCTTGAAGGCATGGGCCTGACGTTTAGCCATCTCTTTCGCCCCAAGGTAACTCGTCTCTATCCCTACGAGAAGCCAAAGCTGCCCGCACGCAGCCGTGGCTTGATTCAATTGATTGCCGAGGAAGGCTTGCATAGCGATTTCAATCTGAAATGCGAGGCCTGCCTGCTCTGTGAAAAAGCTTGCCCACCTCGTGCCATCACGATTGAATACGAACCAATGAACGCCTGGAAAATACGTCCCTGGTTCCAATCCTATATTCGAGAAGGGGCGGAAAAGTTCACGCAGCGCAAACTGACTGCCGCGTCCGGAACGCCCAAGGCGGGTTACTACACTCCGCGCTACAGTGAGTATGCGGTTGAGTATCACAACAAGCCAGTTCCGCCTTGCGTGGCTATGCCAGTGAAAGATTACCTGGAGCCAGAGCTAGAGCTAAGCAAAGTAGATGCTTTGTTAGAGACATGGCCCCAGGAAGCTGGTGATATTCCCGCGTTGTTGGACGCTGTGATGGATATCTATGGCTACCTGCCTTTGCCGGCGGCCAAACGGATTGTTCAGGTGCGCGGCGTCGATCTCAGCGATCTATTCGGTATCGCAACGATGAGCCCAAAATTCAAACCAGCCCCTGCCGTCACTGGCATAAAGCGTGACGATCAACCCGAACGTGGCCTGGCTCCCGACAGGCGTGGCGTGTGGGGCAATATTCATCATGTGAGGCAGCCCAATGCCTGAGTTAGATTCTTCTTATAGAGTGTTACGGCGACGCGGTGAGCCCGATGTGCGCTCACTTGACGCGTATCGCCGCAATGGTGGTTATGCAGCGCTTGAGAAAGCGATCAAGACGCAATCACCTGAACAAATCATTCAGCAGGTCATCGACGCGAAGTTGCGCGGACGCGGTGGCGCAGGTCGCCTGACGGGCGAGAAATGGCGTATCGTGGCGAAAACTGATGATCGGCCTAAATATGTCATCTGCAACGCCTACGATGCTGACCCGCGTGCGTGGGCCGCTCGCTCGCTTTTGGAACGGAACCCCCATCAGATCATTGAAGGTATCGTGCTGGCAGCCTATGCTACTGGCGCGTCGGAAGCCTATCTCTTCACACGTAGCCTCTATCTTGAAGGGATTGCTTCGATCCAGACTGCTTTGAATGAAGCGTTGGAAGCCGAACTGGTGGGTCGTACTATTTTAAACACCGACTTCAGTTGTACGATCAACGTCATCGGCGTTGATATTGGCTTCATGGGAGGTGAAGAGACCGTCCAGATTGCGATGATTAAGGGACGTCGTGGTATGCCTGAGCAGCGTCCGCCTTATCCGGCCCAATATGGGCTGTGGGATAAGCCCACCGCCATTAACTGCGTTGAGACGCTGGCGAATGTTCCGGTTATCGTGCGCGATGGTCCCGCGGCCTTTGCTAGTGTTGGCACTGCTACCACTGGCGGTACGAAGGTGCTGACCGTCTATGACTACGTGCCGGATAGCGAACCGAAAGTGGTGGAAGTTCCCTTCGGGCTCACCCTGCGCGAAATTCTGCGTCATGCTGGCTATAATCGACCAGATGGTGATTTGCGAGCTATCGTCGTGGGTGGTGCCGAGGGTGGTGCGCTTCCTACGTCATTGCTGGACACACCGTTTGATTATGATCCCTTAGAGGAGGTGGGCGCGATTGTTGGCTCGAGCGTTATTGAATTGCTGCCTGCCACTACCTGTATGGTCGCCTGGGCCATGGAGCGCAGCCGCTACCTCTCTCACGAGACCTGTGGCAAATGTGTTCCTTGCCGTTTGGGTGTTAAACGCATCGCGGGTCTGCTCGAAGGAATAGTCAGCGATCTTGGTCAAAAAAGCGATTTAGACATGCTGGACGAATTTGCCAGTTACGTACCGAATGGCTCGTTGTGTGGTTTTGGCGTGCAAGCACCAAATCCGCTGAAAACAGCCAAACGCTATTGGCCTGATCACTTCCAAACGCACATCGTCGAACAACAGTGTCCCACGGGAACGTGTATGCCCGTGCGCGCACATCGTTTTAACACCAAGCACGTCTTACCGTAACGTTTAGCCACTCGGAAGAGGAAATACATGGCAATATCAATCCGAGATAATTTTTCGTTGAATACCCAGGAGCCAGCAAAGCCGCTTGTGCGCAACGACGTCGGGCAGCCCAGTTTCACCTTCACTCTGGATGGCAAAACCGTTCAGGCCTATGAAGGTCAGACTATCCTGAGTGTGGCAGTTGACAACGGGATTGAAGATATCCCCAACTTGTGTAATGATGAGAAGATAGAGCCCACGTCAGCGTGTCGTATGTGTCTAGTACACATTGAAGGCCATGAGCGGCCTCTACCCTCCTGCAACACACCTGCATTGCCTGGCATGGTTGTGACCTCGAAGTCAGACGAACTGTTTCACATTCGTCGCACCAACCTGGAGATGATCCTCTCTGACCATAATGCCTACTGTCAGCCGCCGTGCCAGATCGATTGCCCAACGCATATCGACATCCCTGGCTACCTGGAACTGATCGCCAAAGGCTCGATGAAAGAGGCGGCTCGCCTCGTCAAAGAGGTACTGCCCTTCCCCTTTATTCTCGGCCTTACCTGCCCCGCTCCCTGCCAGAAGGCGTGTCGCCGTACGCTGGTTGAAGAGGAGATCGCCATCTGCCGTATGCATGGTCATGCCGCCGAGACCTGTCTACTCGATCCGCCCATGCCCTACCTCAAGGACCCTGCAACAGGCAAAAAAGTTGCTGTCGTTGGTGGTGGCCCGGCTGGTCTAAGTGCTGCCTATTATCTGGCCCTTAAAGGCCACTATTGCAAGGTATTCGATATGCAGCCACAGCAGGGCGGGATGCTACGCTATGGTATTCCCGAATACCGTTTGAAAAAGGACATGATGGATCGCGAAATCGATCATGTGTGGCAACTGGGCGTGGAGCAGCAAAACAACGTCAAACTTGGCAAAGACTTCACGATTGATGACCTCTTTGCACAGGGCTTTGATGCTGTCTATTTAGCCATCGGCTGCTGGACCAGTAATCCGTTGAATGTGCCCGGTGACGATGCCGACGGTGTGGTGAACGCTATTGCCTTCTTGCGTGAAAAGGTAGAAGGGTTACCTGTTCCCGTTGATGATCAAAAAGAAGTCGTCGTCATAGGCGGTGGCTTTACCACCTTCGACTGCACACGCACATCGCTCCGGTTGGGTGCGAAGGTGCATACCACCTATTATCGTACTCGTGCCGACATGAGCGCGACACAGGAAGAAGTCGAGGATGGTGAGGCCGAAGGTACGCACCTACTGACTACCGTGGCGCAACAGCGCATCATCACAGAAAATGGTAAAGTTGCTGGTGTCGAATATGCGAAGACGAAGCCGGGTGAACCGGATGCGCGCGGTCGCCGTCGCCCGGTGCCCATACCAGGCTCTGAGTTTGTAATCAAATGCGATACCGTCATTCCCGCCATCGGTCAGGCCGCGGACCAGAGCGTTATTGATGAGAAATCGGGCGTGAAGTGGACTAAGCGCGGCACTATCCAGACGGACCCGCACAACTTTATGACTGACCGCGTTGGCGTCTTCGCCGGTGGTGATGCGCAGATGGGTGCGAAGACCATCATTGAGTGTGTGGCGCAAGGTAAACTGGGCGCACGTTCCATCCATGCTTACCTCAGTGGTGAGGATATGAAAGAGGTTGCCCGTCGCCTGGAACTGGAAGAGCGCAAGCCCGACCTCTTCGATATCGTACCGTACAAACCAGTTGAGCCGAAGGTCAAAATGCCGATGCTACCATATGAGGAGCGGAGGCGTAACTTTAAGATCATTGAAATGGGCTATCTTCAAGAGCAGGCTCAGCGTGAGGCGGCGCGTTGTTTACAGTGTGCCTGCCCCGCTGCCGGTCAATGTGACTTGCAAAAGTATAGTATCGAGCATGGCTTGGCGGATAACCGTTTCCATGACGGTGAACCCAGCGACTACCATGACTACGATGTAGACCTGTCGCATAGCTTCATTCTGCGCGATCCAAACAAGTGCATCAACTGTACACAGTGTGTGCGCGTCTGTCACGATGTAATCGGGCCAGATTGCTATGGCATGTTTGGTAAAGGCTTTGATACTATTGTGGCTACGCCGTTCAATGTTAGCCTGCATGATACCGACTGTGTATCTTGCGGTGCCTGTGTTCAGGTGTGTCCCACTGGCTCGTTGATGATGGCTGAACGCACATTGACGCGGTACGCCTTCGCACTTGATCGTTGTATCTTCTGCGGCGACTGCGTAGAGGTGTGTCCTCATGGTGCATTGGGCGAGACACCGAACTTCGAGTTGTCCTTCTTTAATCGCTTTGGTCCAGATGTGACGCTGGAGAAGGGTGATCTTGCTGTAGCACCCAATTACCTGGTGCGCCAGCGTTTGCCACGCGGCAAGAAAGACCTGCCAGTAATGAGTCCATTGGTGCGTCCTTTGCCCGCCCGCGGTATCCGCGAGTGATTGTAGCGCGAAAAAAAGCTGGGCTGCAATGGCGAGAGCCGCTGCAGCCCAGCTTTTTTTCGTTGGAAAGATTATTTTTTTCGCTCTGGTACTTCCTGGTTGACCAATAGCGAGAGGTATCCTTTCAAGTGTTGATATTCGTATTGCCCCATCCCTGGAACAGGTGTGCCAGTGTAGTTGCTGACGACCTGGGGATAGCCACAAGGATTGCCACTGGAGACTACCCATGCCCAACCCACCCAGCTAATATTATGCGCATCAAAGTAGCTAATGAGTTGGCTCATGTACGACGTGCCACAATCGTACTGGCCACTTTCTGCCGAGAAGAGCGGGAAGGATTTACTGATATTGCCGAAGTCCGCGTCCCAATTGCTCGGCAATTTTCCGAAGTAGTCATATGGATGGGTATCGTACACAATATTTGTCCCGTGAAGGTGGTACGTGGCAAGTTGCGATAGATTATAGCCCCAATCGAGGCCGCCGACCAGTACAAGATTACTCGCGCCCACACTGCGTACGGTATCAACCAGCTTTTGCATCCCAATGCCAGCGTAGGAGTAGATTTGTTTATTCGTGCCTACATCGCCAGAGATCTGGCAGCCACTGACCCAACACGACCAATCGTAAATGTGTGGTTCATTGAACAGCTCAAAAAGGACATTGGGATAGGCGGAATAAATGGTAGCGACCTGTTGCCAGAAGGTGACGCTATCGGCATCGGGCATCGCTAGTTGTGTCCCACTGCCAAAAGCCTGTTCACCTGCATTGGTCCATGCTAAGTCAAGAATCACGTTCAAATTCATACTGGTTAGATTTTGCACGGTCTGTTGAACCAATGCTCGATATTGGCTGGGCGAACAATTCTCGGATGGATAGCCAAAGAGCCAGAAATTTTCAGAGAGTGGGAGCCGGACAACATTGGCACCCCAATAGGTCTGGTTGGTTGAGTTGTTGCCTACTCCCATGTAACTCAATTCGGTCGCGGAATAATGACCATCACCTTTGCAAAAATACTCTAAATCATCGCGTGCCATGCCATGAAAAAGATACGGATAATTATCGCTACCCAAGATTAAGTTGCCTTGTGTATGATAGGGGCCGTCGATGCCACGCAAGTTAAAGGAGGCAAGCGGAAGTATGGGAGTGTTTGAAGAAGTATGGCTATTGTGCGGCATGACAGGCGCAAGCCTGGATGCTTGTGCGGTATTCGGTAACAAAAACGATGCCGTCACTATCACAGCAATAACCAAGGGAATTGCTGCAAACTTCTGGAAAATTACATATATCATAGTTTCTCCCAGCAGGCTCAACAATGAGTGAGGGTACTTAGCATTCTAGCAGTTTTTCATAGATTAACGCCGGGGTTATTATACTCCTCTTGTGGGAGAACGGGAAATTTTTACTATTTTGGCATAGGATATCTTTCTTATGCTGCTATCTTGAGTGTGTATTCTTCAGGTTTTATCTGTGCAACGGAATGAAATACGTTTACTTTGATTCATCGGAACTTCTCGACCATTGTTTAACGAGGTACTTTTTTTCTCTGCTAAGCGTGTTACAATACAGAGCAGCATCGTCGAAGAAGGAGTTATGCTATGGCAAAGCAGCGCATTCTGCAATTTCCCGAGGGGTTTTTATGGGGAACCGCCTCTTCCTCGTATCAATGTGAAGGTGGTAATACCAATAATCAGTGGTATCGTTGGGAACAGGAGGGACATATTCTAAGCGGCGACACGTGTGGAGAGGCCGATAACTGGTGGGAAAATGCTGAACGCGATTTTGACCTGGCAGAACAGATTGAGAACAATGCCCTGCGCCTGAGCCTCGAATGGAGTCGTATTGAACCAGCAGAGGGAAGATGGGATAGTGCCGCTATCGACCGCTATCGCGTGATGCTGACAGAATTACGGCGGCGGCGTATCAAACCCATTGTGACACTGCATCATTTTACTGAGCCGCTCTGGTTCGCGGAGCGAGGTGGGTTTGCTAAAAAAGCAAACATTCGCTACTTTGTACGCTATGTAACTCATGCGGTGCAGGCCCTGCGCGATCTCTGCGATTTTTGGGTAACGATCAACGAGCCAAATGTCTATGCTATTCAAGGGTATCTGCTGGGTGCCTACCCTCCCGGTGAGCAGAACTTGCCAAGGGCATTGTATGTCTTGCGCAACTTGCTAGAGGCGCATGTCGAAGCCTTTTATGCTATACGCTCCCTACAGCCAGAGGGACAGATCGGGTTGTGTTTGCACTATCGCCTCTTTGATGCCGCCAATCGCCTCTCTCCGCTTGACCAAGCGGCGGCTGGCATGCAGGGTACATTCTTTAACTGGGCAGAACTGCAAGCCGCTGAGACGGGCCAGTTTACCTTTCCGCTCAATTGGCTGCTAGCTCCCATTCAACACGCGGCGGGAACAAGGGATTATCATGGAGTGAACTACTATACGCGTGAGATGGTGCAATTTGACCCCTCGGTACCAACTGAATTGTTCGGGCGGAGATTCGTGCGGCCTGGCGCGACCCGTAACGATCCAGGGCTAGATAACAGTTTTGGAGAAATCTATCCAAAGGGCATCTATCGCGTCTTGAAAACGGTGTATCAGCGTACTCGCGGAAATAAGCCCATCTATATCACTGAGAATGGCTTTAGCGATGCTATCGATGATCGGCGGCCTCGAGCCATTCTGGAACATCTTGCTATGGTTCATCGCGCTATCCGAGAGGGTATACCTGTCCGTGGCTACCTGCATTGGTCATTAGTAGATAACTTTGAATGGAATGATGGCTGGGGCGTGCGTTTCGGCTTGATCGAACTTGATCGACGGTTAAGGCGGCGGATACCACGCGCCAGCGCAAGCATGTTTGGTGAAGTATGCCGCGCCAATGCCATTACTGAAACAATCGTGGCTCGCTATGCTCCCGAAGCGGCGGATTTCATTTTTGGCACTACAAATGCATGGCAATTGCGCATTCCAGTCTGAGTGCGCTACTTGCCTGCTGTCTGTTCGCCATTCCTACTTACTGGGATCGGTGTAAAGATAGGTTGTGCTTTCTTCTTTCACCTTTTCGGCAAGAAACATTTTCACCAATGATTGGTAGGGAACATCCCTTTTGTTGGCGAGAGTCTTCAGCTCTGCAATCAAAGATTCGGGCAAACGGATGGAAACGGTTCTGGTAGACGGCTTGAGATGAGAAAGGGCGGGATTTCTTTCAGCTTTGCTCCAGTCAATGTACTCAGTTGAGTCATGCGCTGTCCAAAACTCTTGTTCTTCCTCTTCACTATTCATATGCGGTATAGGTTTATGTTTGCTGTCCATAGATCATCCTTTCCTTTCTGCTTTGGTCGCGGGCCGAAATGATACGTATTTTGTTATTCCTTACCGTAAATACGAGAAATAATGCTCTGCTTATGTCAGTCTGTCCAAGAACATAGTATCGTTGCTCTTGGGATGAGTGTGTTGAGTCCTTGTTTATCAGTAAGGGCTTGTTGAAAAATACCTGCTCGCACTCGGTATAATCGACCTGATGCTTCTCCCAATTCTTCTGTTTGTTTCCTTCGTCCCAGTCAAACCCGACGAAATGATCCAAGTTAAACACTCTATCCTCCATACAAAACTTGTATATAATGGTACAATACAATTCTCTTGTCGTCAAGGTAATGCCGCAATTTTGTGAAAGATTTATGGAGACCGTCAAGTTTACACTACTTCATCCGATTAGGCTAATGTATTGAATAATAATGATCTAATATGATACACTGAATTAAATTGGTGCAATTGAGATAATAATGTTCTTTCCTGCCAAGAACGGACATGCTACCATAGTTCAAGCAAACTACTACTTTGTTTCACTTCATTTGACTTGCCGCCTACGGCGGCGGGGTAGGGAGGGAAGACTAGGGCGCAGCCCTAGAACCCAGTCAAGGGGCTGTCGCCCCTTGCATCCCCACTTATCACATGAAGGTGGTCGAAGCACTACGTTGTTTTCCAAGGGATCTTGATACATTACTGGAGGGGATAGATGCGTTCGCTCTCTCGACCTTTTATAGGCGTGGTCATAGCTATTGAAGTGCTCATGATCCCTTTCTTGATTTTTCATGTTGGTGGTATAGCGTGGGAGTTTACCCAGTTAGCTGGTGCCGTTATTGGTGGGATCGTAGCGGTGGTCTCGGTGAATATTCCTCGTGGCGATGAAGCGACGGAGCCGCTCCTGGGACGCGAGCGGTTAGCGTGGACGCTGCTTGGTGCAGGACTCCTCATGTGGGGGTTTGGAGAGAGTTTCTGGCGGTATTACATCCTTACAAATCAAAGCCCGTTCCCATCGTATGCCGACATCGGCTATGCTAGTCTTCCACCGCTCGTCTTCGTCGGCATGTTAATTCTTCCCTCTTCTGGCGCGGGAAGTCGTCGTATACTGATGTTCCTTGATAGCCTTATTTCCATGGGTGCGTTGCTGGCGATTGGTTGGTATTTGCTGTTGGGTGACCTGGCTCTCCATTCTACTGTCGAAGATCCGCTTGCCAAGTTTCTTGGCCTGTACTACCCTGCTACTGATGTTGCATTGTTAAGCAGCGTGGTGATCCTTTTGCTCCGTGGTCAAGGACGACTGTACCAGGCCAGAGCGCGCTGGGTCAGCCTGATTGTGGTGGGCATCGGCCTAAGCTTTTTCGCAATCTCAGATTTCTTCTTTAACATTCTGCAAAATGCTGGCACATACCAGGATGGAACCTGGGTTGACCTGGGTTGGCCACTTGGACTGATGACCATTGGCCTGGCAATCTACTTGCGTCGTTTCTTGCCGATGACGTCGGAAGACCAAGTTGAGCAACGCTTGCGCAGGCGTGCCGAACGGTTGACTTTTGGACCCGCACAGTTTTTGCCGTACATTCTTTTGATTATCCTTTTTGTCTTGTTAACGCTCAATGTTTTCTCCAACGACCAAGGTCAGCGCGATATACGCCCGGTCTTATTGATGGCTACTATCGTCGTCGTCGCGCTGGTGGTAGTGCGACAAATTCTTACCTTGTTGGACAATGAACGGCTAACAAGACGACAAGCGAATGCCCTTGAGCGCTTAGAATTGGCTAATAGACGTGTGGAAGAGCAGGCGCGTATGATTGCGGAGCGTAATGTCGCATTGGAACTAGGCGTCAACCACCTGAAAGATGTACAAGCTCGATTGGCAAATGGCAATACGCGAGTACGAGCACGGCTGACTGATGGCGAATTGTTGCCGCTAGCTGCTAGTTTGAACTTGATGGCCGATCGTATGATGCGCCTGGAAAACTCTGAGGTGTACAGGCAACGTTTGTCCAACGCCCTCGCCGAATTGAGTATAGCCGTTGATCGCTATCGCATGGGTGGTCCATTTCTCTTACCTCCTGGCGCGGGTGAATTTGCTGAGATTAACAATTTGATCTTTGCGATGGGCTTAAAGGATAAAGTAGAGCAACGCCGCCCCACGTATCCGCGCAGACCGACACCATCAGATGCAAGTTGGCCTGGACAGCAAACATGGCCCGAACAGCCGCAGAAGCCTTCTTTTGGCGCATTTGGAGCTGAACAGTCGGCATTGTAAAGACACTCGCAAGAGTGAAGCTCCTGCTGCTTGTCACACGTATTGCTAACGTGCTACACTCTTAGGTGAAGGGTGTAGCACGATTTCGGGCTATGCCAGTAAAATACGTTGTAAGAGGCTGGACCGATGAGTAAATTAATAGCAATCGCTGAATTGCAGAAGTTCCATTTTGGAAGCAAGGTACTCTGTTCCGATGGCGAAGACGGTATCCTAGTACACGTCATATTTGATGCTACGACCCGACGTATGTCCCACATCGGCGTAAAACAGGGACGCTTCCTCGGCAAAACAGTGAACATTTCCTATGGAGACATTGTCAGTGCTACGGGTGAACGTATTACACTGAATCTTAAACGGGCAGAAGTTGCTTCAGCTACCAATGGCAGTGGAGATGGAGTTGTCCTAGATAGCAAAAGTGCCGTGGAGAATGCTGCTGCTGCAGGCCATGGGACGTTGCTACTGGTGGCTTTGCAGCCAGAGAGCGGTATGCTGGCATATATTGTCGCGCATCACTTACGTCCAGGGCAGGATACCTTCATTCACCAGGAATATGTCACGCAATTGGCAACGGGCCAGGTGAAAGTGAATATTTCCGTTGAGCCGTTAGATGCCCTCCCACCTTATCGATCAGATCGTGAGCTCCAACGAGAGGTCGAGGACATTCTCTATGATGTCCAACCGCTCCACATCGACCTCAAAGGGATGAGTATCCGTGTGCTGGACAGCGTTCTTTATCTCGATGGGAACATCTCCAGCTCCTTGCGTTCAGAAATGGCTCGCGACCAGGTCTTGGGAGTTCCCGGTTTGATGGAAATAAAAAACCGCTTGATAGGTGACGATACGCTGGCTGGGAACCTGGCAATGGCACTGGGGCAAGATCACCGCACACGTGAGTTACCGATTGGTGTCTATCCGCGTCTGGGCGATGTACGCCTTAGCGGAGCCGTGCATAATGAGCAGCAGAAAGCTGATGCGACCGAGATTGCAAATAGCTTTGCTGGGGTGCGTTCAGTCTTCAATGATCTTGTAATCAATCCTAAAGCGGATAGCATCAATGTGATGTCTTCCGCCGAAGGTGGCGAGGCCGAAGATATAGTCCCCGGCAAATATATTCGGCACACGAAGTAACCGAAAAAGCTCTTATTTGGTAGTGTAAAAGCCAGGCAACACAAGGTGTTGTCTGACTTTTTATGAGACTCCAGCACGGCGTAGTTGTTCCAGGTGAATGCGCCTGTCCGCCAGAGCCGCCAGTTGCGGGTCATGTGTCACCATGATGAGCGTCTGGCTACCAGAACTTTGCAATTCACGCAATATTTCCAACACTTCTACGCCTGTTTCCGGATCGAGATTACCCGTCGGTTCGTCAGCCAGTACAATTTTTGGACGGTTAATGAGGGCACGGGCAATTGCGACGCGCTGCTGCTCGCCACCTGACAGACGTGCAGGTGGATGGTGCAAGCGGTCTTTTAGACCAACACTCGCCAACAATTCTTCGGCTCGCTCTTTCAGATTAAAATCCAGTTTCCGACGGTAAGGCAGCAAGGGAGCCATTACATTTTCCAGGGCGGTGAGGTTGGGAAGCAGATAAAAGAGTTGGAACACAAAGCCGATCTTTATGCGGCGAAAATCCGCCGCTGGTGTGCCACGCAAACGATGCACTGCTATCCCGTCCAGCCAGATTTCTCCATCATCAGGACTATCCAGCGCGCCAAGCAGCGAGAGTAGGGTCGTCTTCCCAGAGCCAGATTGACCTGTGATGGCAATAAACTCGCCCTTCTGCACCTCTAAATTAATATCTTTCAAAATGGTTAGTTTACCATTAGGAATGGCGTAGGTCTTGCTCAGGTTCTCTACTCGCAAAATAGGGTTGGGCTTCTTATCAACCAGCTCATCCCGTATCAAAGCAGTTTCTCCTTCAACTTGTCCATCTTGTGCTGCATCGTCTTTCTTTTCAATCTGCTCATTCTGGACGGCATCTTGCTCTTCTGCCATGTGTTTTCTTCCTCAATTTGTCAATCTATGCGTTCTTAAGCAAATTTGCTCTTTTCTTGTGACCTACGACTATTCACCTTTTGTTTGCTTGTTGATGGGTATGGCAGCATGGGCTGCCATACCCATCAACAAGCAAACCTGACCGAGCCGCCTTCGGTGGCGAGAAGTCTGACGACTGATTTAGACAATAAGTTCCCAGCTTTTCAATGGCTGGAACTTGCTTGCCAGTGCTACTAATCTAGGAATTGCCAGTGTGCTGGTTAGTTGGCAGGCCATGCCGTGTTCATACCATTGGAGTGCGCTTGTGCCTGTATCATCCTGGAATATATGTCCCTCTATGTTGCCAATGTGTACGATCTTCATGGTAGAAGTTGAAAAAGGTATATCCGATGGTTGCTCGTACAATAGCACATCTTGTCCGGCAATGTGGTAGTCAGCGACAAAAGTAATCAGTAAATTAGGGTTTCCTGTATCGGTAATCACACCGTAGGTGGATGCTTGTGTATCTCCTGGCAGTGTCGCTGGCAGCAATGGGAGTGGTTCTATTCCAGCATGTGGACGTGGTAGCGAGGCGACTGATAGGCCCTGCAACTGGTCCAGTGAGGTCGAGTTATGCCATAAGTTCGTGGCACTGCCCCAGAGTGTAGTTAGCCCTCCCCTATTCGTGATGCTTAGCGTTATAATAAGCACTAGCAACGCGGCGATTAGTACAAATGAGCGGCTAAAATGATAGGCGGGTTTACGTATTGTCCTGGCATGCATAGCACGTTGTGATGGCGTATGTTGAGAGCGCATTGCAGCGAGTTTGCGCATCTCTCGCAAAGGTGCAAGCTCTGTATACAGGCGTGCGGCGATAGAGAGCAATTCATCGTCGTCCGTGGCTGCTGCTTTACCACCGGAGGCGATAGCATCGAGTCTATCGAGCCATTCATCGCTAAAATCATCGTAGTCATGCTTCGTCATGTGCTCCCTCCTCTTTTAGCATGGTACGCAGTCGCCTGAGTGTCCGGTGGAGCAGTGAGCCAACGGTGCCTTCAGGTATTTGTAGGACACCTGCAATCTCTCTGTTTGTCAAACCAGCCACAAACTTCAATCCAATGATCTCGCGTTCGCGCTCGGACAGTTGTCTGAGGTGCGTCAGCAGATAACGTTTCTCCTCGCTGGCTACTACGCTCTCTTCTAAAGCTGCTGTCTGTGGATGTTCTTCTAGCACAAGCTGTTCCAGAGAAATGGTTGGTTTGCAGCGTCGAAAATAGTCGGTAGCACAGTTGCGGGCAATCCGAAAGAGCCAAGCACCGACAGCCTCTGGTGTATGCACATCCACGAGATGGGTCATGGCCTTCTCGAAGACTATAGAGGCGAGGTCTTCCGCGACCTCCGGTGTGCCGACGAGAAAGCATAAAAATGCTAACACGCTGGGATAATACTGGCGATAGAGCGCGTCAATATAGGCGGTTTCGTCGTTGCCGCCTTCACTGTGCTTATGCTTCCGTAGTAGTGACGACCATACTGACCAGGAGAAGGTTATTCGTGCCATGCCCATAGAAAAACTATCCCTCCTACTCCGACCGTAGCACCTGAACGACCTGCATGCGGTTGATCGCACGCAAGGCCGGGAGAATCGCCAAAGCCGAGACGAGCAGCATGAGCAAGATAGCTCCGCAAGCCAGCAACGGAAGCGGTACAATATTCTGTACCGAGTGCTGAGCGGCTAATACCCACAGCGAAACGAGCACGCCTGGCACCGTCCCAATCACAGCTAACGTCAAGCCTTCAAGGATAAAGAGTTGTTGCATGGCCCATGGTCGCCAACCTATAGCCTGGAGCAGGCCAATCTCCTGCTGGCGTGTACGCACTTGCAACAAGAGCAGATCAGAAACACTCAGGAAAGTCAGGAGTAGGGCAAAGACACAGCCTGCAATCTGGGGTACCGTGGTTTGGAGCAGCACATAATCGCCCAGCAAGGTGCCAATCAGTGTCTGCCGTAAAGCAAGCACGCCATTAAACATGACCATCAGCAGGAGCGCGGAGAAGAAGAGGCTCAGGATGGTTATCAGCGTGCGCGGACGTGAACGGACCAGGTTGCGTACAACCAGCATCCCTATGGGGGTAAAAAGGCTCCCAAGACGCGAGCCAAGGTGGGAAACCTTCTCCGAAGTCATGGTTGATCCGGCTCGCAAGAGCGCGGCTGGCTGCATACGCCAGAGTTGCCACAATGGGTAGATGACGCTAATGAGGGCAAAGGCCAGCATAAAAGGGATGGTCCAGAGCACAATCAGCCAGATCGGTGTGATCTCCAGAAGAGAAGAAATCAGCAGGGCCAATCCAACGCCAACAATGCCACCGCCGATAGCCAGAATAAGAGCCTGGACCAGGAAGAGACGGATGGGTTGCCAAGGTCGCCAACCCAGGACATTGAGGATAGCAAACTCTCGCCTTTGCGCACTGATCAGCGTACTAAAGGCCACTACCAAGTAGCCCAGGCAGACCGCAAGCACAGCTCCCAACAGGAGTAAGCGGGTGGCACCCAGTTGTGCCAGGTAGAGAATGGAGACGCCCATGGCAATCCAGCGTTCTTCCACCCAGCCGACAGGGGCGATGTTCTGTGTCGCGCCAAACTGTCCTTTACTCACGCCAGGGATGTAGACCAGCGTTGGTCGCGGTGAAGAGCCAAGCGTGACCAGGACTTGCAGGTGAGTACGCTGCTGAATTAAACCAGCCACCTGTTGAATGTGTTTCCAGCTTGCCGGATTGGCGGCATCCACGCCGGTAACGCGAATACGAATCGCGCTAATGATGTGATCACCGCGCAAGCGTACCGCCGCATCCAGCGTGGTGAGCGCGAGGGGTGGTTGTAGAAGATAACCGGCAGTATTCGTCGTTGGCAACAGGTTCGTCGGCGTCACAGGATTGCCTTGGGCATCGTAGCGTAAGACAGCAGGCGGAAATGTATACGTATTCTCTGGCAACCAGTTGAGTGGATTGCTAAATTGTGCTGCCAGTGTATCTCCCTTGAATTGACCAACAGGATCGAGGAGGTAGAAAGCCGTGGGCGGGTAGGCATAGATGAAATATGATGGTGCTGGTTTAGACCGCTCCGCTATATGGAGTGAATGCAATGCGCGAAATGCTACTTCCGGTGCTTGCACACCACTTGGTACAAGAGTATAGGCATTGCTGGTTTGTCCATCAGGAGACGCCTTTTGACGGTATGTTAGACCAGAGGGTGTGTAAAGAAACTTTAAAGAGGCGGTGAGCGGGTCAATACCATAAATTTGCAAATCATATGGCTGCCATGAATGCCCATCCCAGCGCAGTAAAGCACTGGAGAAACGCTGTGGATCACTTTGTACCAGGGGAACGAGTGATTGAAAAATCGACTGTTGGTGCGGGAGCTTATTCAGGTAAGTCGCACCGCCATTAGCGAGAACGGTTTGGAGAGGTAATGTGCCAAGGGCAATCTTTGTGAAATTACTTTTCACCGCGATCTGCCCTGGAAGCTGTGTCTGAAACAAGACAGGGATAGCGAGATTTGGTATTTCACATGCTGTGGAGGCATGTTCCTGTCCTAGACGGCATTCATTTACACTGCCTAAATTTTGATCGAAATCAGGGTGGATGGTATCCTTGGCTGTGAGCATTCGGCCACTGGTCAAGCTCTTATCCAGGTGGACAAGCTGATTTTCTGCTGTTGGGTCGATAGCTGCCATCAGGAATGTTCCTGGCACTATGGGGCCGCTTTCATATAAGATTGGATCAGTACCGCAAGTCAAGTCAACCCCTTTGGTATATAAATCTTGGGCTAACTTCGTCGTTGGTTGCTGTATGTCGCAAGTGGCGAGATGATAGTAGTTAGAACTAACAGTGCGTTCTACGATCTGGCGGTGCCCATCAAATGCTGTCAACGTTAAATCAATGCGATAGTAGCCAGTGGGAAGCGGATCAGTAAAGAACTCAAGCTGTGGTATAGGCATTTGTATGTAACCGATGTAGGCAATAGGGGCCGCGACTGCTATCCCCGGTAAATTCTTGATCTGCTGATACTGCTGCATACTGATGCCGCCGTCATAGCCTTCCAGGAGATCGCCTGGAATGATATTCTTGGAGGGAAGATGTGCTTGTGAGGGCAGCACCACAAGGTCATAGCTCGAACGCCAGCTCTGGCTGATAATCTGGTTGGCCTGTACTACGGTCGTTTGTGTTGTCGCGCTCAAGAGAATGAGGGCGCAGGCGGCCAGGAGAAAGCCGCCACTGGCCAGGGCATTTTTGCCGGGCTGTCGTCGCAGCGTACGAAAAATATACTGCCACATGTGCTCAACCTTTCATCACGAGGTTATCTATAGTATAGACGCAACGTTGAGAAAATGTATTGCACATGACCTCATCCACTGAACATTAGAATATGTTTAGATATGTATTGTCGTGCTTGAGTTGAGGATGAATTTACAGGGATAAGCAGCAAGCGACCTGGGTCACTGTGTGGTGACCCAGGTCGCTTGCTGCTTATCCCTATAATGCTT
>JBBQXY010000104.1:0-20878 GCA_038209195.1 Ktedonobacterales bacterium
GTAGTTTAGTAGGGTCGATCCGCGCGGTCGCCCTGGTTATCTCTCACTGTTGATGCGACACTAGTCTTTTTGTGCTTTGACTTTATGTCCGTTGGTGTGTTCTGTAACCTCAACCTCTTTGATCTCGACCTCTTCAGGCGCGGTTACAATGCTTTCACGGATAAAGGTCTCCGTCAATTCGCGTGCCACATCATCATGGTGCTGAATCGGCGGCGACTTCATCAGGTAGGAGCTCGGCCCTTCCAGCGTACCGCTCAGGCCGCGATCCATGCCTAACTTGACCATACGTACTGCGTCAATCACCACACCAGCCGAGTTAGGCGAATCCCACACTTCTAACTTCAACTCTACATTCAAGGGCACATCGCCAAAGGTGCGGCCCTCCATACGAATGTAGGCCCATTTGCGGTCGGTCAGCCAGGGCACGTAGTCAGAAGGGCCGATATGCACATTATCTTCACCCAGGTCATAGTCAAGCTGGCTGGTAACTGCATTGGTCTTGCTGATCTTCTTCGACTCCAAGCGTTCACGTTCCAACATGTTATAGAAATCGGTATTGCCGCCTACATTGAGCTGCATCGTGCGCTCAACCTTGACACCGCGCTCGCTGAAGAGACGCGCCAGCATGCGATGCACAATGGTTGCCCCCACCTGACTTTTGATATCATCGCCAATCATGGGCAGCTTGGCTTCTTTGAAGCGGTCCTGCCAGTATTTCTCGCGGGCGATGAAGACGGGAATACAATTGACCAGCCCCACTCCTGCCTGGAGAAACTGCTCCACATACCATTTGGTAGCTGTCTCAGAACCAACCGGTAGGTAGTTCACGACAACATCAGTACCTGTATCTTTAAGAATTTTGACAATATCATCCGTCTGGCTGCTTGACTTCGTGATGACTTGTGAAAGGTATTTTCCCAAACCATCATGGGTCATGCCACGATAGACCTTCGCCCCTATATGCGGCACTTCGGCAAAACGAAAGGTATTATTGGGGGACGCGTAGATTGCCTCGCTGATATCTTTCCCAACCTTATTCTGATCAATATCAATAGCAGCAGAGAATTCAATATCATTGATATGATAACCAGCCATATTGACATGCATCAGGCCGGGTACAAAATCATCCGCTTTAGCTTCGCGGTAATAGTGGACACCTTGCACGAGCGAACTGGCACAGTTGCCTACGCCAAGAATAGCCACGCGCACTTTTTTTGAATGAGCCATTGGTACATTTCCTTTCTTACTTCTGTAAGATGCACTAATCCCTAAGAATATGTTTATGGAACCTGTATATAAATATACCCTTAATTATGCCCTGGTTGCTATAGTCTAGCTTACAATTTTACAGTGAACTGCCTAACATTTGCTACAATCAGTATTTTATACTAGAAACTGGAAAATCACCCATCGCTATAGTATTTTTGCTTTTTGCCGATAGCATGAATCAGTACAGCATCCAGGCAATACACAGTGTTTCGTGGAAACATATTGTGACAAACGTTGCTCATTTTGCCATGAATAGCCCATTTGGGCTGATGAAGTGTACAAGAATAGCAACAGTCGTTACAATGAGTGAGAAGTGTTTTTGATGGTGTGGTTAAGCAAATACAACACAATGCCAATATTTGCAACCATATCTTCACTCGTTAACAACGCTTTTTCATTTACCCAAGCTGATATACTCAATACTTACAATAGCTAAACTTTGAGCGAGAAATACGTACAAGTTCATCGTATTGAGTATATGAAATGCATGTATGCTGGTTCTCTCACCTGGGCTTATCGAGCCATCGACACCGCTCACGGGAGCAGACTGCACTAGCTAAACAATGAACCGGCAATTAAAGGAGATACATATTATGAGTCGGCGAAAGAGAGTCCTGGTTATTGGACTGGATTGCGCCCCGCCGGAACTGGTTTTTGAACAGTGGCGTGATGAATTACCGAATTTCAGGCGCGTTATGGACGACGGCGTGTGGGGAAAGCTGGAAAGCTGTATTCCCGCAATTACCGTCCCTGCCTGGAGTTCGATGATGTCAAGCAAAGACCCAGGCACACTGGGCTTTTACGGTTTTCGCAACCGCGGCGACTACTCCTATGAGAAGAACGTCCTGGCAAATTCCAACACGGTGAAAACTGACCGCGTGTGGGATGTCCTCTCACGGGCAGGGAAAAAGGTCATCACCGTGGGCGTTCCCCAAACCTATCCACCAAAGCCTGTCAATGGCATTCAGGTGGGTTGTTTCCTCTCACCCTCAACGAAGAATCCCGATCGGCCCTATACCTATCCCGCTGCCATCATGAAGGAGATTGAGGCCACCGTCGGCGAATACTTGGTCGATGTCCCCAACTTCCGCACAGAGGATAAAGAGTATCTCCTTCGTCAGATTTACACCATGACCGAGAAACGCTTTAAGCTGGTCAAAAAGTGGATTGCCGAAAAAGATTGGGATTTCTTCATGTTCGTGGAGATGGGTACCGACCGTATTCATCACGGTTTGTGGAAATATCATGATCCCACCCATCATAAGTACGAAATCAACCCCGCCCTCAACAATAGTATTCATGACTACTATCGCTACATTGACAGCGAGATCGGTCAGATATTAGAATTGGTGGACGACGATACGACGGTTTTCATCGTTTCTGATCACGGCGCCAAGAAAATGGATGGCGGAATCTGCGTCAATGAATGGTTGATCCGCGAAGGATACCTGACGCTCAAGACCATGCCGACTTCGTTGACATCCATCGATAAGTGTGAGATAGACTGGAGCAAGACCAAAGTGTGGGGCGATGGCGGCTACTATGCGCGTATCTTCCTCAACGTTGAGGGACGCGAGCCCCAAGGCATTGTCAAACCACAAGAGGTTGAAGCTCTGCGCGATGAGTTGAAGGCCAAGTTCGAAGCATTGGTTGATAACAATGGTGACGATATTGGCACCCAGGTTTTCAAGCCGAAAGAGATTTATCACGAAGTCAATGGGATTCCCCCTGACCTGATCGTCTACTTTGGCGACCTCTTCTGGCGTTCGGTTGGTACAGTAGGCCATGGTTCCATCTATACATTCGAAAATGATACTGGCCCTGATGATTGCAACCACGCGCAATTCGGTATTGTGATCAAGCATGATCCCGCCGTCCACGAAGGTGCTGGCGGACGCGAACTCAGCGGGCTGCAATTGATGGATATGGCCCCCACCATCCTTGAACAACTGGGCGTTCCAGTCCCTGCCGACATGCAAGGGAAAGCATTTTAGCAGCCCCTTGACTGGCACCTGAGAAGCGGGGATGCAAGGGGTGCAACTCCTTGACTGGGTTCTAGGGCTGCGCCCTAGTTCTCCCCCTTCCCCGCCGCAGAAGGCGGCCTGTCACATAAGAACGTTAAAGTACAAGTCTGTAAAGAAAGATACGAGGAAGACGAATAAATGGCGAACAACACTGGTTTTACAATCTGGTTTACCGGCCTTTCCGGCTCCGGCAAAAGCACCCTCTCTGATATCATCGAGCAGCGTTTGAAAGAGCGCGGACGTAACGTAGAGGTGCTGGACGGCGATATCGTTCGTACCCACCTGAGTAAAGGTCTCGGTTTCAGCCGCGAGGATCGCGACACCAACATCAAACGCATCGCCTTTGTCTGCGGACTCTTGACACGCAATGGCGTGGTCTGTATTTCCGCCGCCATCGCCCCCTATAGCGAAGCACGCGAATGGGCACGTAAAGAGATCGGCAGCTTTGTTGAAGTCTACGTCAAATGCCCCCTCTCCGTCTGTCGCGAGCGCGATGTCAAGGGCCTCTACAAGCTCGTAGACGAAGGAAAAATCAAGAATTTCACAGGAGTCGACGACCCCTACGAAGAGCCAGAACATCCTGACCTCGTCATCGAGACCGACAAAGAGACGATTGAAGAGAGCATTGCGCGCATCTTCGCGAAGTTGGAAGAACTAGGCTATCTCGAAGCGGATGAGCCTTCCGACGAAGAATCAAAAGTTCTAACCGATCGCCTGGCCGCTCTCGGCTACCTGTAAAGATTTACAGTAGGTAGTTAAACCATCCGTAGGGCGCGCACCCTGCCTGCACCCTGTCTGGGGGACAGGTAATAGCAGGTAATAATCGCCGCCATCGCCGATTTATCGGCCCGTCCCGTTTGCCGATAAATCGGCGGTGGCGGCGATAAATCGCGCCCTACAACTATAAAAAATCTGTCCAGCCAACCTTTGGTTGTCCCAGTAAAATGTAATAGAGGCATTCATGCCCAACAAGGAATAGGTGAAACCCAAATATATGACAAAGCAATTGATCGCTCCCCACGGTGGGGAACTTATCCTGAATATGGCAGGCGAGGCTGAACGTGCCGAGTTGCAAGAGCGTGCCAAGAGTTTGCCGCAAGTAGTTGTTGGTTCGCGCCAGTTGGCCGACCTGGAAATGCTCGCCATCGGAGCCTACAGCCCTCTGGCTGGCTTCATGAAGCGCAACGACTACATCGGCGTCGTCAACGATATGCATCTGGCGAATGGTCTGCCATGGTCAGTGCCGATTACCATCTCCGCTACCACGGAGCAGGCGAAAACCTTGCATGAAGGCGCACAAATCGCGCTCCTCAATGAGCAGGGTGTGCTGCAAGCTGTCATGACCATCGAAGAGAAGTTTGGCTATGACAAGCAGCTCGAAGCCAGCAAAGTCTATCGCACCACCGACGAGGCGCATCCTGGCGTAAAAGTAGTCTATGACCAAGGCGAAGTTCTACTGGGCGGTCCGGTGCGTGTCGTCAGCCTGCAAAATCAGGCTTTTGCTCAGTATCGCCACACCCCCACGCAGTCACGCCAACAGTTCACGGAGCGCGGCTGGACGCGCGTTGTCGGCTTCCAGACTCGTAACCCTGTTCACCGGGCGCACGAATACATCCAGAAATGTGCTATGGAGACCGTTGATGGCCTCTTCCTGCATCCTCTGGTGGGGGACACCAAAGGCGATGATATTCCCGCCGATGTCCGTATGCGCTGTTATGAGGTGCTGCTGGACAACTACTACCCTGCTGACCGCGTTCTTCTTGGCGTCCTTCCCGCTGCTATGCGCTACGCTGGGCCGCGCGAAGCCATCTTCCATGCCTTGATGCGCAAGAACTATGGCTGTTCGCACTTCATTGTCGGTCGCGATCACGCGGGCGTCGGAAATTATTATGGCACCTACGATGCGCAACTCATCTTCGCGGAGTTTGACCCTGCGCAGCTCGGTATCGTCCCGATGTTTTTTGACCATACCTTCTTCTGCCGTATCTGCGATTCGATGGCCTCATCGAAGACTTGCCCTCATGGCAACGATGCACACGTCGCTTTGAGTGGCACCAAGGTACGTCAGATGTTGCAGGCTGGCGAGATTCCACCGCGTGAGTTCTCACGCCCAGAGGTGGCAAAAGTTCTTATTGAAGCTATGCGCCAACCCGTAGCTTAATACAGTAACAGAGCCTGAGGAGACCGAGTACTACTGCCGCAAATCGGCGTGTAGACTCGTCTCCTCTATTCTGTTTTTTATTGCAGTGATAAAGTGAGAGAAGAAGATGTTAATTGCACGAGCACCGATGCGTATCAGTTTTGGCGGCGGAGGGACGGACCTCGAGGCATACTACGCTCAATATGGCGGAATAGTGATCAGTACGGCGATCAATAAGTACTTTTACACGGTAATCACCACCGACGAATCTGATGACCTGCAAGTCATCTCCGCGGATTATCGCTCCTTGTTTCGCCACTCGCCCTACAATGATCTCTTCTGGAATGGCGACCTCGCCCTGCCAAAAGCTATTCTGCACCATTTTGGTATTCGTCGCGGTATTAACCTGTTTGTCGCCAGTGAAGTCCCCCCTGGTACAGGCTTAGGCTCGTCGAGCGCAGCCGCTGTGACGATGGTGCGAGCCATCTCGACGCTCGTGGAGCAGCCCATGACCAAACAGCAGGTAGCGGAATTAGCATCTTATATCGAGATCGGCAAGATGGGCATGCCCATTGGTAAACAAGACCAGTATGCTTCGGCCTTTGGCGGTTTGAATAAAATTGTCTTTAGCAACGCAGGCGTCACCGTCGAACCGATAAAAATCGCGCCCGATGTGCGTGTGACCCTCGAACGCCGCCTGATGCTTTTCTTCACCGGCAGCTCGCGTGAGTCCACCTCCATTTTGAAGCACCAGCGCAAATCAACCCAGGATCACGACGAATCCGTCTTAAAGGCTTTACATAACATCAAACAAGTAGCCATAGATGTCGAGAACTGCCTGGAGCGAGGAGACCTGGAAGAATTTGCTCGCCTGCTCCATTATTCCTGGCAGGAAAAACGCCGTCTCGCTCCTGGCCTCTCAACAGACTTTATCGACGAGTGCTATACCCTGGCGCTTGCGCACGGCGCGGTGGCTGGCAAGATCACTGGTGCTGGCGGCGGCGGTTTCCTGCTCCTGTACTGCCACGACGAGAGGCAAGATGAGGTCACAAGAGCCCTCGAAGAACGTGGCCTCAAGCGCATGAATTTCCGTTTTGACCATCAGGGCGCAACCGTCATTTTAAACGTTGCGAACTTTAGCCCGCACTGGGTCGCTCCTTACCCAACCGATCCCGCTTCGCCAGCCCTGTAGGGCGCGCTAATGCACATTGATAAAATAACCTGGCCATCCGTAGGGCGCGATTTATCGCCGCCACCGCCGATTTATCGGCGCGAATCCAACGTGGACACACGCCGATAAATCGGCAGTGGGCGCGGTAAACCGGCCCCTACGCTTGTAAGGAAGAAGGTAACAAGACATTGGAATCGACCACTAAATACTTCTTAGAGCTTGAGCAGATGCTACAGGCAATCTCCCTCCCCCACCTCGAGGCCGTACTGCAACTGCTAGAGGATGCCTATCGCCACGGGCATCGCATCTTCATCATGGGGAATGGGGGGAGCGCAGCTACCGCGTCCCATTTTGCCCTCGACCTGGCAAAAAACACCATCATGCCAGGCGTCCCACGCCTGAAGGCTATCTCCTTGACCGATCATGTGCCCTTGATTACCGCGTGGAGTAACGATACGGCTTACGAGCATATCTTTGCTGAGCAATTGGCGAACATGATTGAGCCAGGTGACGTGGCAATTGGCATTAGCGCGAGCGGTAATTCTCCCAACGTCATCAACGCCTTGCGCTTGGCAAAGAGCTATCACGCGGCTACCATTGGCCTGTTGGGAGCAAAGGGCGGCAAGATTATGCCTATGGTAGATGCCTATGTCCTGGCCCCTGGTCAGAACATTGAGCAGGAAGAGGACGCTCATATGATCCTGACCCATGTTATTACTCGCCACATGCGTGAGGTCGTTCGTTCCTACGCGGAAAATCGTACCCTCACCGGAACAAATACGTAGCCATAACATTAAAAAAATGGCCTACCAATTGGTAGACCATTTTCTATTTGGCACCGTTCAGTTTATTCGTTTTTGAAAAAATCAACGGTCGCCTGGATGCCTTGTTCCATGTTCACCTCTGGCTTCCAGCCGAGAATGCGCGCGGCTTTGCTACTGTTAAAGTAGGCCAGGTGGATGTCGCCAGCGCGTTTAGGCGCATGCACAACTTCCGGTGTGTAGCCCGTAATCTTCTCTAAATCGTGAAATATCTCGTTGACCGAGGTACCTTTGCCCGTACCAATGCAGAAGATGTCGTTGTCCCCGTGATCTAAAGCGATAAGGTTGGCACGCGCCACATCTCCCACGAACACATAATCTTTCTGCTGCTCCCCATCCCAATCGATGCGGATAGATTCGTGTTTCAGGAAACGCTTCGCGAAAATTGCAATCACGCCAGCTTCACCATTAGGGTCTTGGCGCGGCCCATAGACATTGCCATAGCGCAAAGCAGTAAAATTGAGACCATTGGCCTCGTGCCAGTAGCGTAAATAATGCTCAGTCACCATCTTGGTGATACCGTAGGGCGATTCGGGCCGTTGTGGCACGTCCTCATCAATCGGCAAACGGACAGGGGTGCCATACGTTGCACCAGAGGAAGCAAAGACAACCTTCTTCACACCAACGCGGGTACAATTCGTCAACACATTGAGGAGACCTAATACGTTAACCTGCGCGTCCAGTTTGGGGTACTTCGTAGAAACCGAAACACTATGCTGTGCCGCCTGATGGCTCACAACTTCCGGTTGCACCTCATCAAACACACGTTCAAGACTGGCCTCGTCGGTGATATCGACGCGGTAGAAGCGCGCCTTCGCATTCAGATTCGCGCTTTTGCCCCCACCCTCAGACCAGAAATTGTCTACTACAGCGACATCGTGTCCTGCGGCGATACATTGATCGACGATATGGGAACCAATAAAACCCGCTCCACCAGTCACTAATATTTTCATCAGAGCATAACCTTTCTTGTCAATTGCGATTTGAAACGTGGGAAAAACATCGTGTATAACTCACGTTCCCTCACTATTATAACAGGTTATGCCTCACTATCAAATTAATTGCTCTAATGCAGTTTGTAGCTCATGTGGATGAGTAAGCACAGGATAGATATGTAAACCAGTCGCTTGCTCCAAACGCTTTACAGCCGTGTGATCCTGAGGATTGAGCATAGCCACGGTAAGGATATTGCGCTCTCGACCCAAGGGATAGCAATGGAGTTCCTGGGCGAGCTGAGGATTTACCAGTTGTTGCACCCTCATTGGGCGTTTGCGCGGCAGTAGCGAAAGATATGGTATGCCCAGCTTTCGCGCTAATGCTGGAAACTCACTCTCCGCCTCGTTGGGCTCTGCCTGCTGTACTGCACGTACCGCGGTTTTGCGCACGGGTCGCTCAGACAAAATGGTCGAACTTTGGCTTACCGTGTTGGCGGCCTCAATAAAGGCTTCAATAGTAGTGGAAGGTGATGGGTAAGCACTATGCCCGATAACGATAGAATGTGGGCGTAGCACTTCAGCATCAATAGGATTGTGGACGCGCCAGAGCAGTGCATCCCATAAACGGCTCTGCACAATCTGCCCCCCTTGCAGATTTGCTCCCAGCAACAGAAAGTACAGCGTGCTGCCATGAAGAAAGACAACATCAGTTTTGCGCACCAATGTGCGCAGACTATTCAGTAAATAGAGCGTACTGGCAGTGACGTCAGGGTATAAAGGTCGGCTACCGGTGGTCTTTTCATCGGCATCAAAATAGAGTGTAATAGCTACCAATGCGACCTGTTCTACGCGTGTCGTGGTAAGGTGTTGCGCCATTGCCACAAGATCGCACGTTGTGTCGATTGTCTCAAATACATACTGTTGCATTGAATGCTCTGTCAATACCTGAAGGGTAGCGTCATTGCTCATCCTCTGCTCCTTAAAATACATAGTCGTCGTTTGTGCTACGACTAATATTACACCTGGGACACTGAGAACAAGACTGCAAAGCGGTTGTGGTTCTGTTAAGACTTGCGTGTTATGGTTAAGAAGAATCTATTACCGGTTCGATTTCAGCGCGAATTGTTCGATGAGGGCGTGGAGAGGTTCCAACACGGCATCGTATTGCGCTAACAACTGATCAGCCTGGTGCATTAAGTCAAAAAGCAACGTCGCCACTGCGTCATCATCGCCCGTTGAAAGAGCTTGAAAGCTGGGCAATATATCGCCAAAGATGGCCCCCGCGCTGTCAAGCACAACCGTAAAGGCTTCATCTAACTGTACCAATTCCGGCACCGCGATGATCAGGTGGGAAAAGTGATCGACCATGAGCGTTAAATCATTATAGTTCTCTTGCCATTCCGCGAGGCTCTCCATCACTGCCGTCAATGCCCCGTCCTGGCGTTCCTGGCTCAGTGTGTGCATCCACTCTTGTTCGTTCTCTTCGCTCAATGGGGGGGACAGAGGGTTTTTTTGCGCTGGCGTTTCCCCGCCAGTCATATCCAGCACATCGAGCATACATTCAGTGGCATCGCCCAAGAGATTGCACAATGGTTCCAGGCGGTTTAGTGTATATTTGATCGTTCTCAGTTTCGTCCAGATATGTTGATGACGCAACAAGTCTTCGAAGCGCGACTCTTCCGCGATGGGTGCAGATGAAACACTGAGTAGATCGGGCAGCACCGTTCGATAGAGGTAATCGACGCGGCAAAAGAGGTGATACAGGCTAAAACTCAGCACATCTATGTCATCGGCATACGTCCGTTGCTGAAAATAGCTCCCGACCTGCCCCAAAATGAGTGCCAGACCGGCTACACCTAACTGATGATTCTCATCGGACTCTTCACTCCCAACAGGTGCTCTTTCCTCTTTATGCCGTCCGCTTACCAATGTATGGACCGCGAATGGACTGAACGCCACGGTATCCAACTTATCGTAACCGCTACTATGCTCTCCGGACAACTGACCCTTCATAACACACCTCCCACGTAACACTATTGCACTATGCTCTACTAAATATTGTACTGTCCCAACATAGCAAGCAAAAGGCGATAGACCCCTACTTCCGCAACTTTTCGTATGCCAGCCGCAATCCTTCTAATGCTAGATAGGGATTGACGTACTGGATTTCAGGGATGATGGGAGCCATCAGTTGACCCAGGCCACCATGGGCGATAACCTTCACAGGGCTATCCTCACTCACTCCTGGTATCTCCTTGCGCAGGCGACTGATCAGCCCTTGCACCAGCCCGACGTGCCCATAGATGATGCCCGATTGCATATTCTCTATCGTGTTTTTGCCCAGTGCCGAAGCTGGCGGCGTCATATCGACCCGATAGAGGCGTGATGCCGCACTGCTCAGTGCCTCGGCGGAGATCACCAGTCCGGGGGCGATAGCACCGCCCAGGAAATCACCGTCGGGCGAGATTACATCAAAGGTGGTGGCGGTGCTAAAGGCGATGATGATCGCTGGCCCACCGTAGAGGTGATGGGCCGCGAGGGCAATCACGATGCGGTCAGAACCGAGCTCCCAGGGATTATCAATCAACAGCTTGACGCCCAGGTCCATCGTGTGATCGACGATGAACGGCTCTTTCCCGATGTAGCGCACAGCCAGCTCTTGAAAGACAGGCGTGAGGGGCGGCACCACGCTAGAAATAATAATGCCGTCAATTTGCGCAAAGGTATGGCCCGCATGATGGGCCAGCTCGTTCAAAACCATGGCATATTCGTCGGTCGTACGCTGGCGAGCCGTTGAAACCACCCAGTGCTTCCTCATCGTCTCACCGTCATACAAGCCAAACTTGATGTTCGTGTTACTGATATCAATGGCAAGCAACATCGCAAGCCCCTGTTCTTTTCCCAGGTTGACCTTAACTGTCACCCGGCTATATTTTAATAATTGTAGGGCCGCTTGAGCGCGCCCCTAATAACCATTTGCCTCTCCATAGAATTTCTTCAGACAATATCCTGCGCAACTCTGGTATATTGCTTCAGCAAGGCCGCGATTATAAACGGATCGCCGTAGGCCTCGTCGGTAACGACCGTCACCTCGCTATCGTCCCGCGAGTCGATAAAAGCCAGCGATGTTGGTGTGCGCATGCGTTTGCGTCGCCACTGCATCCCAGATGGCGTAAGGCCACGTCCAGCAAAGATACCCATCACATTCTCGCCAGCCGTCGGCATCGCATCGAACCGCTCTGCCCGCCCATTCGTGGAGGACGATGTCCGATCGGGCGGGGCCGCGCCCCGCGCCGTGACATTGCGCACACACATCAGCGGCACATGCACTACCTTATCGCCCTCCTGTTTTACAAACTCGTCAGGAGTGATGATAATGACGTGCTTATCCAATTGCCGCAAACGCCGTACATCGGCCAGCAGTGACCACAGGCTACCCAAACCAATAAACAGCAAGATGCCCAATAAAATGGTGCTAAAGACGGCGGCGAATGCGCCATTTTCGTAATTATACGGGATGACAACAAAAGCCAGCGCGACAAACAGTCCCAGCCCCAGCAAACTGCCCAGTGCCCACCCAAACATGCCCGTGAGCAATTTGCTCCGCAAAAGCGGGAACACAATCCAGCCATGTGGCGCATCGGGACCACTCCTGGCTTGCATAAGTATTTCGGATGAATCCATAAGGGCAATACTCCTCTTTATCTGGCACGGCAATACTGTCTACGCAACATAGTCCCATTATACCAAAGTTTGTAGATATTACGATAGCTCGCGGCGTATTCTCTCATTAATCCCGCAAGTGTTACAATCTGATTAGTGAAGCAAAATGCCGTTCACAATACGAGCGACCCACACGGTCGCCAGAGCCAACACAGTAAAAAAGGAGCATGCCAACCAATGGGTTTCCCATCCTATCCCGCCACCGATCGTCAGAAACGTATTGTAGCCATGGCCAGCGATCTGGCCGATACCTTCGCCAAACGTGCCAACGAATTCGAATGGACTGGACAATTTCCTTATGAAAACTATCGCGACCTACAACAGGCAGGGTATCTCGCGCTAACCGTTCCGAGCGATTTTGGCGGTTGGGGAGCCAATGTGCTTGAAGTGATCCTTGCTCAGGCGCGCCTGGCACAGGGCTGTCCCTCCACCGCGCTGGTAATGAGCATGCACCTCGCCACCATTGGTCGGATCGCCGCCGAGATCAAGGACACCAACGCGCTCTTTGAACGCATTTGTCAGGCGGTCGTGCAGGATGGTGCTATTATCAATGGGGCCGCCTCGGAACCCTCGACAGGTAGCCCCAGTCGCGGTGGACGCCCTTCCACAATGGCCCGCCGTCAGGCCGATGGCTCCTGGCTAATCAATGGTCGCAAGAACTTTACTACCGGCAGCCTGGTCCTCCACTATTTCATCGTCACATGCAGCATCGAAGACGACGCTCCCCCAAAGGCCAACTTGCCCCCGCTAACAATAGACAGGGGTAGTTTTGTCGTGCCACGCGCTGTGCCTGGCCTGCGCATCGAGGAAACCTGGAACACCATGAGCATGCGTCTTACCGCCAGTCACGACCTCGTACTCGACAACGTACATGTCGGCCCCGAAGCCTCAACAAGTAGCCTGGACGCTTTCACACCCGCCGCTCAGGCACGCCTCGGCGTCTGGCAATTCCCAGTCACCGCCGTCTATCTGGGCATCGCCCAGGGCGCACGCAACGAAGCCATACGCTTTGCCCGGCGCCGCCGTCCCAACTCGCTCGATCAGCCTATTGCCAACGTCCCCCACATCCAGGAAAAAGTGGCAAAAATGGAACTGGCTCTTTTACAAAGCGAAGCGGTCCTCTTTGGCCTGACCGAGCAGTATCTCACCGATCCTTCTATTATCCCTGCCAGCCAGTATGCCGCCGCCAAATACCTTGTCACCAACCACGCCATAGAGGTAGCGGATGTGGCAATGCGCCTCGTCGGAGGAGCCGCCCTCTCGCTAAACCTGCCCCTCCAACGCTACTACCGCGACGTACGCGCCGGTATACCCCATCCGCCGATGGACGATGTGACCATTGCCCAACTCAGCAAGCAAGCCTTCGAGGAAGAATAGGGAGGAACAGCCTATATGTCGAATACAGAAATATTTGCTGCTACTGCGGCCCGCGTGGCCCAGTGGAGCATCCAACCAGAAGTGGTTGGCGTACTGCTCGTCGGCTCCAAGAGTCGCGGACACGCCGACGCCCTTTCCGATGATGACCTGGAAGTCCTGCTCACCGATGAAGCCTTCGCACAACTCGTACCAACGGATTGCAGCGAGTTGCTTGAAGAAGGCGAGAGGCCGCAGCAGAAGCTGATCTACGATGCCCAATACACGAGCTTCAGCGAACTGAAACTGAAGCTCTCCTCTCCCCTCGATATGGATCACTGGCCCTACGAACGAGCCAGAGTCCTCTTTGATCGTGATGGCAGCGTAAACTCGACCGTGCAGAGCGTGGGGCAGATGGATGCTGACTTTCGCCGCTTACGGCTGCTCTACTCCACACTGAATACATCTATCGCCATCGGCAGGGCGACCAAAACGCTCAAACGCGGCTATGAAGGCGCGGGTCGACTCATCATCGCCCGTGGCGTAAAAAATCTGTCGCGCCTCCTCTTCGCGCTGGAATGGCGCTGGGTGCCCCTCGATCACTGGCTCGAAAACGAACTGCGCACACTGGCAGACCCCACCCAATCAAGCGGCCTATTAATCGAAGCTCTCACCACTGGCAGTCCAGCACCTCTCCGCGAGGCTCTCACGCGGCTAGAAGACGTCCTCGCAGAGGAAGGTGTCCCACGTCCCGCCCAAAGAACCAACCTCTTCTTCGAACTAGTCCATCCCACCCGTACCGCCGAACGCGCCATACACGGCATGTATTAATCCAATGCACCTCATATGACATATGACAAGCAGAGATGCAAGGAGCGGCAGCCTTAGTTCCGCCTCGCATATGGCAAGCAGGGATGCAAGGTGTGGCCGCTTCAGTTCCGCCTCGCATATGGCAAGCAGGGATGCAAGGGGCGGCCGCTTCAGTTCCGCCTCGCATATGGCAAGCAGGGATGCAAGGGGCGGCAGCCCCTTGACTGGGTTCTAGGGCTGTGCCCTAGTTTCCCTCCCTTCCCTGCCGCCGAAGGCGGCATTTCAAATGAAGGAAGATAAAGCAATAGGAAGGTAGCGAACATGTGGTACACTAGCTCAAGAAAGTACTATACAAGGGAAACAGATACCGATGATTGAACGCTATTCTTTGCCAGAAATGGCGGCTATCTGGTCGCCAGCGCATAAAACAGATAAATGGTTACAGGTAGAATTGCTCGTCTGCGAAGGCTGGGCCCGCGAGGGCGTCATACCAGCCGAAGCCATCGAGAAGATACGCAGCGCACAGTATAATGCCCAACGCATGCAAGAGATCGAACAAGAGACGCACCACGATGTGATCTCGTTTCTGCGCTCCGTGCAGGAACAATTGGGGCCGGAGGGCCGCTTCATCCATCTTGGCCTGACGTCATCCGACGTGCTGGATACTGGCCTGGCGGCACAATTGAAAGAGGCCGGTATATTGCTCACGAGCTCGCTTTCAGGCTTGATTCAGGTCGTCTCGCAGGCAGCCGTGCAATATAAGTACACCTTAATGGTTGGGCGTTCGCATGGTATTCACGCGGAACCGATGACCTTTGGCTTGAAACTCGCGCTCTGGGTGGATGAACTGCGCCGTGGGCAGCAGCGACTAGCGGCTGCCCTGGAACAAGTTACCGTTGGTAAAATCTCCGGTGCCGTCGGTACACACGCCACCATCCCACCACAAATCGAGGAGTTTGTCTGTGCCGAGATGGGTCTGGGTGTGGCACCTATCTCCAGCCAGATTGTGCAGCGCGACCGCCATGCCTACTTTATCACCAGCCTGGCCCTACTAGGTAGCTCGCTGGAGAAAATGGCCCAGGAGATTCGCCATTTGCAACGCACCGAAGTCAGCGAAGCCTTTGAGCCCTTTGGCTCTGGTCAACAGGGTTCGTCGGCTATGCCGCATAAGCGCAACCCGGAACTGTGCGAACGTATTTGTGGACTGGCCCGCGTCATCCGTGGCTTCTCCGTCACCGCCATGGAAAATGTCGCCCTCTGGCACGAACGTGACATCAGCCATTCATCCGGCGAACGCATCATCATCCCTGACGCCTGCACGTTGATTCACTACATGCTCCACATCTTCACCAACGTGATGAGCGGCCTGCAAGTGGATAGCGAACGCATGTTGGCGAACATGAATATGACTGGCGGACTGATCTTCTCGCAACGCATCCTGCTCGCCCTGATCGAAAAAGGCGTAGGTCGTCAAGAAGCCTACAAAATGGTGCAGCGTAACGCGCAAAAAGTCTGGCAAATGGCCAGCCAGGGGGCAATTAATCGCCCAGCCCTCTTAGAAGCACTCAGCGCCGACCGCCAGGTGACAGAATACCTCACCCGCCAAGAGTTAGCAGAACTAACCGACACCGACTTTTACACCAAATACATCGACACATCATTCGATAGGGTAGGTTTGTAACAGAAAGCGACCCGTCAAGGGATTAAGGATAACGCAATCGTAGGGCGCGATTTATCGCGCCCTACAGACCATTCGTTCGCCTTTGGCTTACATGAAATGGATTGAACCTTGTGGGTATCCTGGAGCGGGCGAGATGGTGGTCCATACAGAAGGTTGGGGGGATTTCGTGAAAGGGTATGACTGGCAAGGAAAACAAGCCGAATTCGACAAACATTACCATACCAACACTGCTCAAGACAATGGAAAGCAGTTCACAAACCCTGTTGTCATAAAGCAGATGCATCTGTATGAGCTGCTCATCTTTGGCTGCCTCCTTGTGCTGCTCTACCTGCTAATCATCGCCCTCTCGCCCCTACCAGGGCTACACCTGAGCGGCACGCCTATCTCGGCGGCCTTGCCGTGGACACTTATTCCTTCACACCTGTTGTTTCCCTCGGCATGGTCAGCCGCCACTGCTTCAATACCGGCCCATGATTGGCCGCATCTCGTGCTTTTAGGCGTGACGATTGGAGCTCTTGCCGCGACCTATGCCTACACGGTGCGCAAGGTACGCTTACTAAGCATCGACGCCAATAAGGCAATGCGTTGGCTCTTGGTGTTGTTAATTGGCACACTCGTGTTTGGTCTGCTGCTGCTCTTGCAACCAGCGCTCTTTTCGGACGATGTTTTCACCTATATTTTTTCTGGTCGCATCCTCACCGTCTACCACGCCGACCCGTTGAACACCGCCCCTTTCCAATTTCCGGGCGACCCGTATTTACAATGGGTCATCTCAGGACGCAGCATGCCCAATATTTACGGTCCCCTCTGGCTCTGTATCGCCTCTGTCCTCGTCAGTATCGGGAATGGCCCTGTCGCAACCCTCCTGCTCTTTAAAGGGCTGGCCCTACTGGTACACCTGCTCAACTGCATTTTGGTGTGGGCCATTCTGGACAAGATCGCCCCCATGCGCCGCGTCCTTGGCACGCTGCTCTATGCCTGGAATCCACTGGCGATGCTCGAACTCGCTGGCAGCGGTCATAACGAAGGTGTCTTGCTCGCTATTCTACTCCTGGCTGTTCTGCTGTATGTGCGTGGGAGAGGTCGCTGGGCCGAATTCGGCTTGCTGATCCTGCTCGGTGTAGCTATCAGCATGAATTTGATCGCCTTCCTGATCGCTCTACTGCTGCTCTGGTTCATTGTGCGAACAGAGCATAGCGTGCTTTCTGCACTGTGGGGGGCGTGCTGGCGTACATTGGTCATGCTGATTCCGGCGGTCGCCTTCTATCTGCCCTTCTGGCGTGGCGCATCGACCTTTTTTGCTATTACCTCGGCGGCAGACATGGTACATTTTGCCGACTCGCCTATCGGACTCCTGATTAGTCCCGCGCACTGGTTTTTTAGCATCGTCGCCCAGGGATCTAATTTCCCACCCGTCATGCAGCCAACGACCGCCGCGGATGCAACCTTACGCGTCTCCACCATCTTCATCTTCGTCCTGATCTACGTTTATCTTTTCAGTAATGTGCGCCATGCCACCACTACCATCGGTGGCATGCGCTATGGTCCTGGCGCGGATCAGGCCATAACACTGCCAGGTTTTGATGTCCTACTCGACAGCTTAAGTAGTGCCATTTTCTGGTACCTGGTGCTCATCCTGGGCCGTTTCGAACCCTGGTATGTCCTGTGGGTCTTGTGGATTGTCGCGCTACGCCAGGTTGATCAACGTAGCATCTCGCTACTCTTGCTCTCCTACACGGCCCTGCTCATCTATCCCTTGCTCACTTTTAGCTATTCACCTTTGATCCAATACGTACCAATACTCATCTTCGGCTTACCTCTCGTCTATTTATTTGCGTACCGAAAAACGTACTCAAGAAACCACAAAGGAAATACTCTTTAAACTATGTCAGATGAAATGAAGCAGCGTAAAATTGAACATGTGAACATTGCCCTGGGACAGGATGTCTCCGCCCCACAACAGGCCAATTGGCACGATATACACTTTGTGCATCAAGCTCTGCCAGAGGTAGACCTGGAGGCCATCGATACCTCCGTCACCTTCCTTGGGCGTAAACTCCAATACCCTATCTTCATGTCCTCACTCACCGGAGGGCATGAAGACGTCACTTCAATCAATCGCAACCTGGCACGTGCCGCCGAGCAGTATGGTCTGGCCCTCGGGGTGGGCAGCCAGCGCGCCGCCATCGTCAATCCCGCCGTCGTCTCCAGCTACGCCGTGACACGCGAAAACGCCCCCCATGCCTTCTTGCTTGCCAATATTGGCGCACCACAACTCATCGTGCAGTCCCGCCATCCCGCCTTCACTATCGCCCATGCCCAACAAGCCATTGACATGATCGGTGCGAATGCGCTGGCAATCCACATGAATAGCCTGCAAGAAGCGGCCCAGCCGGAAGGAGATCGCCGCTCGGTTGGCGAGGCTGCCGCCCTCAAAGCTCTGATCGCCCAGTTGACCATCCCAGTCGTCGCGAAAGAGACTGGTGCAGGCATTTGTCGCGAACAGGCTCTCCTATTGCGTTCATGTGGTGTCTCCGCCCTTGATGTCGGTGGGGCGGGCGGCAGTAGCATGTCAGCCATGGAGGTGGCCCGTTCTGCATCTCGTGGCGATGAGCGCACCAGGAATATTGGCATGCTCTATCGCGACTGGGGCATTGCCACGCCCATCTGTGTCGTCGAGGCCGGGGTAGCCAAACTCCCACTCATCGCGACCGGTGGCGTGCGCAACGGACTGGATATTGCCCGTGCCCTCGCCCTCGGTGCCACCCTCGTCGGCATGGGTTTCCCTTTCCTCAAAGCGGCCAGCGAAAGCTACGAAAAAGTCTGCGAACTGCTGGAAAATGTGATCGCGGAACTGAAAGTTGCCATGCAGTTAAGCGGTGCCAGCACCATCGCCCAACTACAACAGACCGATATCGTCGTCACCGGAGAAACCCGTAATTGGCTAACCCTTCGTGGCTTCGAGGAAAATCTCAAAGAGATGGCCCAACGCCGCTGGCGCAAATATCTTCTAGCTGGTCAATAAATGACTCATGCCATTCTCCTCGACAAAACCCATCCGTAGTGGTACACTTGTCCTACTCCATTATTACAAGGGGGAAAGAATGAATGGCAAAAATCTGGGATGACAACTTCGCTGCGCTGGTCTTTGATAAACCAAGTGAGCAGCAATGGCTGATTGAGAGGTTCGAGATGTACAAGAAAGACCTGGAAGAGTCCTGGGCGTATCAACGCATCCTGAAAGAAGGTCTTGAAAAAGGTCTTGAAAAAGGACAACGCGAGGCTCTTCGTGAGACGTTGATTAGCTTTCTCCATGCTCGTTATCCCATGCTGGTCGAGCTAGCCCAGGAACAGATCATCGGCATCGCTGAAATCAAGCGGCTCCAGGAGATCTTGAATACGGTCTTCTCCTTGCAGACGGCAGGGGAGATCGAAGAATACCTGCTGTCGTTGCACGATGACGCCACAAAAAACTGAGCGCATCCTGTAAAATGTATTATGCTCAATCGCGCCCCCACGAAATAGCCTCAAACTCTTCAGGAGTATTCACATTGACGAAGGAGCGCAACTGCGGATCAACCTGCCGCAGTTGCGCCTCCTCTATATAGGACACTGGCGCAACCTCCAGCAACACACGCAGATCATGCCGTCCCGACCGCAAACACTCCTCCACAATCGGAAGAATACTACGCGGATAGACTGCCAGCAGCACCTGTGGAGCGGATTGAACAACCGGCATCAAGATAGCATCGCTCGAGGTGTGCGTATGCGTAGGGACAGGGGGCTGGGTTGAGGTGGACGCGGGGGCCTTGTGCCTGTCCTGGTGGAGGTCCGCACTCCCGCCAGAGACACGCACCTCTTGCAAATGACTGGTTAAATACGTCAGCAAAGCAGGTTGTACAAAAGGCATGTCTACAGCCACCACGAGGGCATGGGTTGCTGTTGGGTGCATAGTACTCAGGCCGCTGTACAGGCCCATGAGTGGGCCTTGGTCGGCTACCTGGTCAGTGACAATACGCACATTTGCAAGAGAGGCAAAGTCTAGCGCGGAGGTCGCATCGCGTGCGACAAGCACTACCTCGCGCCCAACCGTGGCGAGCAGCGTTGCTAGATGAGCGACAAACGTAATCTGTTCGTTGCCAGGAACGAGCAGCAAAGCCTTATCTGTCCCCATGCGCCTGCTGCGTCCCCCCGCCAAAATGATACAGGAGATTGACTCATTCACACTTTCATCCTTGCAATCGCCTTGCATTGATTTTTATCGTGAAGAAGTTGCCTTGCGTTTGCTGTTTTTGGGAATATACTGTTGGCGGTTCTGGTAGGCAATGAAGTTCGCACGCTCTTTGGGGTACTTGCGCACAAGGTAAACGACCAAGGTAATACCCCAGGCCAGTAAACCAGCCAGCCAGGCGTAACGCCAGACGCGCCATGCAAAGAAGTACTGATATAGGTAGGCGCGTGAGAACATCAATGGATAGCCCAGGATACAGATAATGGTCAGCCATCCAAGGTAACGATCAAGCATGTATTTGATGAGCGGCTTGTTTTTCACGAAACGCTTGCGTCCCTCTACCGAATAATAGAAGGCGATCAGGATACAGGCAGTGCAAAAAATCAGCCAGGGTATATAGAAATGAAACGTTTCCGGCCCCGATAAGCCTGCATTGGCCCCCGCTGTAGCCGGGTCATCAAATAGCCAATTAATGAGATTGAAATGCATAACTCTCCACCTCTCTAGCAATACTAGTAACCATATTGGCCCCTATGATAGCATGATTACGTGCTAGCGTCTATAGTATCGGGACTGTCGGCAGGGTCTGTGAATTATTGCTGGGTGAACCTCCCTTGCAGAAGGAGAGCGAAAGCTTTAGAGGGATGAGAAGCGAAATGTCGTCGGGAAGCGGCAATCTGAGAGGACCCAGTGCGATGGATTAAGGTGATGGCAAGGTTA
>JBBQXY010000105.1:0-20877 GCA_038209195.1 Ktedonobacterales bacterium
AAAAATCTGGCATGCGCTGGACTCCTGATGGCTTGGATGCGGTCCTCGCTTTGCGCACTTCCGTTCTCAACCAGTCCTACAACTCATTCTGGAAACTCGAATATGCTGCTTGATTGCCTACAACTTTTTCATACACCCAACCATGACAATTGAATTGTAAAGCCACCTTCTCTATGGTAGAATTATCTCACCAAATATTGGGGATGGAGCAGTAAAACAATTGAAAATCCGTGAAATTATCAAACGGCTAGAAGCCGACGGATGGTATATTGTAAGTACAGAAGGCAGTCATAGACAGTATAAGCATCCAAGCAAGCCTGGTCGAGTAACTGTTCCTGGACATATGAATGATGATGTACATCCTAAAACTCTCGCAAGTATTTTCAAGCAAGCACAGTTAAAAAGGTAGAGATTACGGAAAGGCAGGTTGAATATGTACCGCTATCTAATTATCATTGAAAAAGGTGAACACAACTTTAGCGCGTATGTTCCTGATCTTCCTGGCTGCATCACTACTGGAGCAACATACGAGGAAGTCCAAAGGAACATGCGTGAGGCTATCACGCTACACTTACGTGGGATGATCGAAGATCAAGAGCCGATTCCAGTGCCTCAAACAATGGCTGAATATACCGATATTTCTCTACCACATTCAGCCGCTTAAACACTATCTCCAATCGAGGAGCGACTCAACATGTATGACGATTTATTCGAAAAAGACCCCAAGATGCAGAGAATACGCGCCGAGAGTAAGGCCGAAGGCGAAGCCGAAGGGGAGGCCCGAGGCGAGGTCAGAGGCAAAGCAGAGGGATTACAGATCGCACTGGTCACGGTAATCGAGCAACGTTTTCCACCTTTGACTGAATTAGTGCAAAAGAAGATAAAACGGATCGATAAACCCGATGCCCTGAGACTGTTGCTAAAAGGCATAACCGCAGCCCCTGATGAAGCGTCAGCGCGCCTTCTGCTTGAGCTACTGGTGGCATAAGGAATGGATGAAGTTGGCATAGCGGCAATTTGACATGAGCCTTAGCTATGCTATATGCTGATAGCAGTGTTATCAAGCAACGCGGCAGATAACTATTTCGTTATCTGCTGCTCTTTTTTTGCCACATAGGCAATGATTGATGTGCTTATTCAGCACATTTTATGTGCATAATGAGTGAGATATTGTAAGCAGCATATATGGAGCAAAGCATGACCACACAAGAACACAAAGCGATACCCGTTCCTCACGTTGAACCACGCGCTCCCATCCCAGCACAGAATCTGCGCATCCCTGGTCCAACACCTGTTCCAACCGAAGTATTGAACGCCCAGGCCCAGCCTATGATTAACCATCGGGGGCCAGAGTTTGCCGCCATTCTGCGGCGTGTGACCGACCGGATGCAATACTTCTTCCAGACGAGCTCACCAGTGCTGACCTATCCGGCATCCGGCACAGGTGGACAAGAGTCAGCCATAGCCAATCTCTTCTCACCAGGGGATCATGTCGTCGTCATCACCATTGGAGCTTTTGGTAATCGGCTGGCAAAAATTGCCACTGCCTATGGGCTACAGGTTTCTCGTATTGAATTTCCATGGGGGGCCGCGGCTGACCCCAACGTGGTTGCCGACAAACTGAAGGAATTGCAACCCTATCGTGGCGTGCTGATGACTCATAACGAGACATCTACTGGCGTCATGAATGATGTGAAAACGCTGGCGGCAGTTATTCGGCACATTACCCCTGACACGCTTATCGTAGTGGATGCCGTCAGTTCACTGGGCTGTGTTCCTTTAGAGATGGATGAATGGGAACTGGATGTCGTCTTCACGGGTTCACAAAAGGGGTGGATGACACCTCCTGGCCTGATGATGATCGCGCCAAATCCGCGTGCATTTGAGGCCAGCAAAACGGCTAAGTTGCCACGCTTCTACTTTGACTGGGCCAAGACGCGCACGAGCCTGGAGTCCAACCAGCATCCCACGACCCCTCCAGTCTCCATCTTTTATGCACTCGACCTGGCACTAGAATTGATGCTGGCCGAGGGACGCGAGGCCATTTTTGCGCGCCATCAGCGCAGTGGTGACTATGTGCGCTGGCGGGCCAAAGAGATGGGACTGCAACTGCTCTCCGATCATGCCAATGCCTCCAATACAGTGACAGCCATAGTCTCACCAGAAGGCATTGATACCAAAGCCTTGCTGAAAACATTACGTGAGCAAGATCATGTCGTGCTGGGTGGAGGACAAGAACACCTGGCGGGCAAAATATTCAGGGTAGGTCACCTCGGCTACTTCCAGGAAGTAGATCTGGTGGAAGCCATGGATAAGATCGAGCTGCGACTCCATGAATTTGGTTTCAACATGTAGAGATGCCCCTTGTGAGCGTCCTGAGAGAGGATATATTCATCATGGCAGAGGTACGAGGTGAGGTGGCAGCGGACATTCACATACTCATAACTGATCGTATTGCACGCGAGGGCATTGAGCTTTTACAGAGCCAACTCCCGCAGGCCCAGATAGACGAACGACCTGGCATCAAAGCGGAGCAACTCAGAGCCATCATTGGCAATTATGACGCGTTGATCGTCCGGAGCGAAACTCAGGTCACCAGTGACATATTACGTGTTGCCACACGTCTGAAGATCGTTGGTCGCGCAGGGGTCGGGGTTGACAATATCGATACAGAGGCAGCGACACGCCAGGGCATCATGGTGGTCAACTCGCCCACAGGCAATATTGTGGCAGCCGCTGAGCATTCGATTGCGATGTTGATGGCACTGGCGCGGCAAATTCCAGCCGCGAACAGTAGCACGAAAGCGGGTAAATGGGAAAAAAGCCGCTTCTTGGGCGTCGAGGTGCGCAATAAGGTACTGGGCATCATCGGGCTGGGGAAAGTAGGAACAGAGGTTGCACGACGGGCACAGGGCCTGGAGATGCAAGTTATCGCTTTTGACCCATATGTGGGGCCAGAGCAGGCACGCAAGCTGGGCGTACAGATGCTCAGTATGGACGACGTGCTACGACAGGCCGACTTCGTCACGCTGCATACCTCCTTGACCAGTGGGCCCAATGGGACACGCGGTTTGATCAGTACCCACGAGCTACAACTGCTCAAACCCACTGCGCGGTTGATAAACTGCGCCCGTGGAGGATTAATTGACGAGGAGGCTCTGCTCAACGCGTTAAACGAGAAGCGACTGGCGGGTGCCGCGCTCGATGTGTTTAGCCAGGAGCCGATACGCGATAGCGAGACGTTGAAACAACTGCTCGCCCACGAACGAGTCATCGCGACCCCCCACCTAGGAGCTTCAACGGAGGAAGCTCAAGTTGGCGTGGCCACGGACGTCGCGGAACAGGTGGTCGCGGTGTTGCGTGGTGGTTTTCCGCGTGCGGCAGTCAATGCGCCATTGATTCTGCCCGAAACCCTGCAGGTACTGCAACCCTACATGCACCTGGTAGAGCAGATGGGACGCCTGTACACGCAATTACAGCCAGGGCCGCTGAACAAGATTGAGTTCGCTTGTAGCGGTGAGATCGCCACCTATGATCTTCGCCCCTTGCAAGCCGCTTTGATTAAGGGGTTATTGGAATCGGTTTCCGATGCGCATGTCAATATGATTAATGCGCCGACCCTGGCAAAGCAGTGGGGACTGGAGATAGTGGAGCAGAAAAGCACCCTCGCTAGCGAGTTCGCCAATCTGGTGACGCTGCGCATGGTAGGAGCGAATGGGCATGTCTCATCGTTCGCGGGGAAACCAGGTTCTGGCGATGAGCAGGTGGAGGTTCTCAGTGGAACGGTAATGCACGGGGAGGCGCGTGTGGTCTGTGTTGGTCGCTACTGGACGGAATTTGTGCCGGAGGGCTATATCCTCTTCTGCCGCAATCCCGATCAACCCGGCATGATTGGTCGTGTCGGTATGGTTCTGGGCAAAGCCAACGTCAATATTCGCCACATGGATGTCGGCCCTATTGTACGTACCCCTAAAGCCCACAACGGTCAGCAAGCACCTGACACTGCCTTAATGATTGTATCAGTGGATGATCCTATCCCCGATTGGGCCTTACAAGAAATTGGGGCCGCCGGAGATATCTTTGGCTTGACATTGGTCAAACTTTAGGGTGCCAGGAGCAAACAGTGATGAAAGTTTCACCTCTCATCACTGTTTCGGGCTTATTCATCGGTGCGGGTTAAATCTCCACCAGATTGCTCTGGGCTTCCTCGTTGGGGGTTTCTTCCAGTATCATCTCTTGCCTGGCAGCGCGGTCGAGGTAGCGACGCAGCATAATGCGTGCTAAGCAGTACAAAGTGAAGAGGAGTACCACTGCTCCAAGGGTGGGGATGGTATAGTCGCGCATCAGTAGTAACGCGATTTTCCAATGTGGTCCCAGTGCTGCCCCTATGTTTACCATTACAATGCACCAGATAATAGAGCCAGCCAATGCCGCAACGAAGAATCTCTTAAATGGCATAGTCGTAATACCGCCAAAGAAACAGGTAAATGGACGCATATAAGGAGTCATGCGCGAGAAAAAGATCATCCATATACCCGCCTTATGGAACCATCGTTCCGTGTGCTCTACCTTTTGGGTACTCATATGGAAGAATGCAGCCAGGCGCAAGAATGCTGGTCGTCCCCCATGTGTACCAATGAGGTAGGCCGAACAGGCACCAGCGATACTACCAAGGATCGCCACGCTGATGAGTAGCCAGAGATTAAGATGACCAAAAGAGGTCAACGCTCCTGTCAGTAGCAGCAGTGTATTATTGGCGATTGGAATGCCGGAGCTTTCCAGAAAAAGTGTCAAAGCGACGATAGTATAGATCACAAGCGGGTTTGCTTGCATGATAAAGTCAAAAATGACGCGCAAACCGTCAATCCTCTTCTCTTATTACGTGTGACAAGGTGGGAGACACCTTACAACCATTATATTCTCGTACTCAAGTAGTGACTACTCCCCGGCCTAAAGGCGCGGGGCTTCTAGGGGCAAACCCACGCTGTGTAATCCCACAGCTTTGATATTCAGTGCGGCATTGAGATCACGATCAATCATAAGGAGGCAACAGGGGCAATGATAGGTACGTTCATTCATGGGTATTTTCTGCCGATGGTGGATACCTGTTCCCCAGACAGGGTTCCTGCTGCAATCTTGCGACGTGTAGGCCGGATTGACTTTGATGCAGGTTCTCCCAGCTTCTTCCGCTTTGGAGGACAAGCGATCAAAGAATTGCGACCAGGCCGCGTCACTAATACTCTTGGCAAGACAATGGTTGTGAACCATGCGATTGACGTGCAAGTCCTCCACACAGATCACGCCGAAACGGTCAATGATGTGCCGAGATGCTTGATGGGTGAAATTGTCACGCCTGAAACCGATACGTTCATGAACTCTCGCTACGACCTTGCGATGGCGGCTTCGTTCAGGTGTTCCCTTTGCCAACGTGCTGTGTTTGCGTTGCACGGTTGCCAACGCCTTTTCTTCCTGACGGAAAAACTTGGGGTTAGCAATCTCTTCACTGGTAGACAAGGTCGCAAAGGTTTTGAGTCCAACATCAATACCTACGTGTTCAGGGCATTCGGGCAACCGTTCAGGTTCACATTCAACAGAGAACGAAACATACCACTTGCCAGTGGAAGCGCGATGCACCGTACACGTCTTCATCTTGCCCTTCATGGGCCGATGATAGACCATCTTGACCGAGCCAATCTTGGAAAGCGTGACACGGTTCTCGTGGGAAAGCGAAAAGCCGCTTTGGGGGAAGGTGAAGCTATCGTAGCGGTCACGCCCACGGAAACGTGGGTATCCAGGGTTCTCTCCTGCTTTACAGCGCCGAAAGAACGCCTTGAAGGCCAGATCAATGCGCACCGCCACGTTCTGCAAGACTTGGGAATGAACGTGTTCCAGCGTGGGGCGTTCTTGTTTCAGTATCGGGTAGGTGGATTGCTGCCCATAGCACGTCAAGCCTTTCCCCTCTTGTTCATAGGCGTTTTTCCGCATCTCCAGCAAGTGGTTATAGAGCCAACGGCACTCATCAAGTGCTTCGTTGAGCTTGGTGGCTTGTTTCTTGCTTGGGTACATGCGATACTGAAACATTTTAAGCATACGCATAGTATATGCTTAACTACAACATGTGTCAAGAGGCAAGATGGTATTCCACCCATCACGCCCCACAAAGTAGAGCCATTCATCCCCTACATGAATGACGGGGGCTTTCTGGCTCGTTCATGTAAGACGATTGACAGCGACGAAAGTTGCGTACCTAGTGCTTTTTGCAACCTTTGCCAGCATAATGCGTAGGATGTGTTGTAGCACATGGGTTATACTATACAGAATTGGCAATATATCCTTATGAATACAATGAAAAAGAAGAGAGAAGAAGAGTCCTATATGAAAACAATGGCTCCCGAAACAACCAATAAGCGCAAATTTTCTTTGAGACCAACGAGAGGGCAGGCGAGCTTTGCCTTTACCGTGCTTTTCATCGTGAATGTACTGAATTACGCGGATCGTTATGTGCTTTCGGCGATTCTGCCGAGGATCAAAGCTGAGTTTCACATGTCAGACTTTCAAGGCGGTCTGCTCATCTCGTCCTTTCTGATCGTCTATGCCGTCGCAACCCTTCCACTGGGCATCTGGGCCGATAGAGGCATCCGAAAAAATATAGTTGCTCTCTGCGTTGGCATTTGGAGTGTAGCCACTGCGCTAGCAGGTTTTACGCAAAATTTGCCACAGTTGTTCAGTATGCGTTCAATACTGGGTATTGGCGAGGCCGGGTATGCACCCGCCTCACTTTCTTTGCTGGGCGACTTTTTTAGTAAAACCAGTCGAGGCCGCGTGCTCTCGTTCTGGTCGATTGGGACGCTGGTAGGGGCAGCCATCGGTGTGGCAGTAGGAGGCTTGGTAGCTGACATGCTGGGATGGCGTTGGGCTTTTTACATCGTTGGTATACCCGGCTTGATCGTTGCCTATCTCGCCTGGCGTATGCACGAACCAGCACGCGGCGTATTCGAGAACGAGAGCGGCGAGGCTACAGAGGTTGGACACGGCAAATTTGGCAAAGACTTTTGGAGTATTGTAAAAAGCTTGTTCCACATTCCCACGTATTGGATTTTGGTAGGAGCATTGGTCTTTAGCTTCTTCACCATTGGCGGGACTTCTTTCTGGCTTACGTCTTACCTCGCCAGAGATTTCAAGTTATCGCTGACCACGGCAGGATTTGTTTCTGGCGCAGTACTGGTGAGTAGCGGATTGATAGGTACTATACTGGGTGGCTGGATTGCCGATTTTTTACAGAAACGCTTTCCCGAAGGACGCTTGTTTACCTGTATGTTAGGCTTTTTGGTCGGTGCGCCGTTAGTACTGCTAGCATTGTTCATTCAAAGTCTACCGCTATTCATAGCGATATTCATTGTAGCCGCCATCTCGCTTAACTTCTGTACAGGTCCTTTAAATGCGGTTATCCAGGATATCATCGCGCCCAATATGCGAGCAACGGCTGTTGGATTGGCCCTCTTGCTGGCACACTTACTGGGAGATGCGGCAGCACCCACTATGATTGGCTTGATTTCTGACCATTCCTCGCTGGGGACGGCTCTCATCGTGACTGCACCGACATTCCTCTTCCTAGCCGGCCTGGTCTGCCTCCTCGGCCTAAAGACGGTGGGAAAGGATATGCGTCGCATGAAAATGCAATTAGAGAGATAACAACTACGCCCGGAGATAAAGCAAAACCACCTATCAAATTGATAGGTGGTTTTTTGGAGCGGGTTACGGGGCTCGAACCCGTGGTCTCAACTTTGGGAAAGTTGCATGTTACCACTACACCAAACCCGCATCTAGCGATCGCATGTGACAAAGGGGATTATAGTCGATGCATGCTCAAAAGTCAAGGATTTTTGGCGTAGTCCTTCAGGATTCATCATAACATCAGGTCGAATGATATGCGGGAAGCCAATGATTGAGCCATGTGCTAGAATAATGGGAGAAAAAAGAAGCAAGCAGCAAGAGAGCGCATCTGAGGAAGAACACTCATGCATGGACAATGATAGCGTGGAGTGGATGAGCAAATATACACGCTCCTACTGTTTACTGACTCCCATAAGGATACACTAGATGAAATTTGGACGGAACGTTCGCTGCATATTGTTTGACCTGGGTAGCACGCTTTGGACGAGTAAAGATGAAAGATTGATGCTTCTCGGCGAGAGGATTGCGAATTTGCGAGCGGTTGGAGAGCTTTTTCGCTTTCATGATACGGGTGTCTGCGCGGGCATGGATGTGGATGAGCTTGGAAAGCTCTTGCGTAAAAGTTTCGAGAAGCAGATTCGGGTCAAAACGCGCCAGCGCGTCGAATATGAGCCGGACTTTGTGCTGGCGGTGACGGATGCCTTGCAACAAATGAATATAGCGAATGCCACTCCCGGATGCGGTGAAGCGATATACGAGGCGTTGCGTGTGCGCACTCCCGATATTCGGGTGCTTTTCGATGATACGCTTTCAACCCTGGCAGCCTTGAAAGAGCGAGGCTATTTGCTGGGCGTCGTGTCGAACCGCCATTTTGGAGGTACGCCATTTCACGAAGACCTGCGCACAATGGGTCTGCTCGACTTTATTGAACTGCGGCATATGGCAATTTCAGCCGATCTTGGCATACGCAAACCCAACACGGACATCTTCCTCCACACTCTTAACAGCTTGAATGTCTCACCTGAAGAGGTGGTAATGGTTGGCGATTCGCTGCGAGCCGATATTGCTGGCGCAAAAAGGCTGGATATGCTGGCAATTTGGATGCCCAAGGCAACGCTGCGAGCAGAGGCGCAGGCTGCTTTGCGAGCTTCCGGGCAAGCGCAACAACAGGTTTTGACGGACGATGCCTTGCTGGCCTATACGCGGCAATTAGAAAAGCAAGGACGCCAGACGCCTGATACTGTTAGACCTGATATTATCATTGAATGTTTAGGTGATTTACTCGCTCTGTTCTAGCAAATGTTATTAGGAAAGATAGGGGCGGGGCAAGCCTCAATACAACTCACTTAAGGGCCTTCCAAGACTTACGAATGGTCTGTAGGGGCCGCTTCAGCGCGCCCATTGCCGATTCATCGGCCCGTCCCGTTTGCCGATAAATCGGCGATGGCGGCGATAAATCGCGCCCTACGCTTGCTTGCTACATCCTTAAGTAAGTTGTATTGGGGACAAGCCTCCCCCTGTTCCCTCACATGAACGAAGGATCACATTATGTCAAGAGAAATAGGATCAAGTGTTAAAAAAGTGCAGCAGACGCTCAAGTCATTGGGGTTTTCGGATGAGATAGTGGTGTTTCCAGATTCGACGCGTACGGCGATTGAGGCGGCACAAGCCGTTGGTTGCTCGCTAGGCCAGATTGTGAAGTCGTTGGTTTTTAAGGGTGCGCAATCGCAAAAGCTGGTGCTAGCACTAGTCAGCGGTGCTAACCGGGTGAATGAAATGCGGCTCGGTTTACTGCTGGGTGAAAAAATCGAGAAAGCTGACGCTGATTTTGTGCGGCAACATACTGGTTTTGCTGTGGGTGGCGTACCGCCGGTTGGTCACATTGAACCCCTGGCAACCTTCATTGATAGGGATTTGTTGCAGTATGATGAAATCTGGGCTGCTGCGGGCAGCCCCCACGCGGTATTTCGACTGACACCGGGCGATTTGCAGAGAATGACGGGTGGAGAAGTTGCCACCCTCCAATAATGCTTAGCCTGGAAGGACTGATTCTTACTCACATTTTACCAACAGACTGTGTACGAATAGTCGCAAAGCCAAACACTATAGCTGAGTGTTTGGCTTTGCGACTATTCGTTGCTTTCCATGCCTCTTTCGTAGGTTTTTGCTCCAACTATATTGATAAGCTTCGATTGTATTTTTGTACATTTTCAAGTATACTTTGTGCGGGGAAGTAGAGAGACTTCTTTGCTCCCGTTCTGGTGCTTCCTTTGTGCCAGAGAACAGTTTGTTGGTAGAATGGGGCTGTGATGCAAAAGGACACAAGCGCATTTCCGCTTCCCGCCCCCAGGGCAATACCTTTGAACGTCCGCACCACCACTACCATAGCCATCAGCCCTATGGAGGGACCCACTATGTCCATACAAGTCGCACAACTCGTCAAATTAGCACAGCAAGATGCCGCGCTGCGCCAGTCGCTTGAGAGCCAACCCGAACAAGTCGCGCAGCATCGGCAGCTCCCCATCCTCGTCGTGCGTGCAGCTTCACTCGCACTGCGCACTCGACCAACCGAACACGGCGTCTGGTACTAGTTGTATGAATATTGGAGGGAGTCCAGAACTCTTCGTAGGCGTTCAGAGCAGTCTGAAGGCTGAACTGCAAACATGGCTTGGTCATGCGCAATTGACCTATGCCTGGGGTGCAGATGCTGGAGTGGCTCTGGCCGCACCTGGGAAGTTGCTGTCGCGAGCCACTGCCTCTCAACGTATCCCGCGAGGGTTCTGGGGCCTACTCCCCCACGAAGTGGCGCAGTATTGCGCCACTTTGTCACAAGATAATTCCCGCATACGCCGCTTAGCACTGGCCTGTGAGCTGCTGCTGTGCGCGCTCGATTACTTCGACGAGTTGGAGGACAACGACTCCTCGGCTACACGCAGCAGCCTCGGCGACGGACGTCTCCTCAACTGCGCCACTGCCCTGTACCAAGAGTCACTACAGATCCTTGCAGAACTTGATGAGACAGCATACCCTTCCTTTGCGTACGCTCCTCGCCTGGTAAGTATCGCCAGCACGGAACTCCGCCTAGCCATGTCCGGGCAGCATCTGGACCTGCTTTCCGAGCAGCGACCCTGGGACGGCTTTGAACCAGAAGAATGCATTGGCATTATTGAGGCAAAGTCTGGGACGCTCTGCCGGATGGTCTGTCGCCTGGCCTGTGCTGTGGTTGGGACCTCCGATCAACTGGCCATGCTGTTCGCAGAGTTGGGGACGCATGTTGGCATAGCGGCCCAGTTGGAAAACGATATCCACGATCTGGAGCAGGCCCTCAGCGCGGACCGGGCAGCTACCGACCAGAAAACCGATCTGCTACGTGAAAAAAAAACATTTCCCCTCGTCCTCGCTTACCAGTCCCTTCAGCAACCATCTCCTTCTGCCGATACAACTACCTATAAGGAACAAAACCAGCAAAGGGCACTTCAGGCGTACAGGGATGCCATTCAGCAGGCGTGGGCGAGTGCTCTCTTTCAGCGGCTCTCTGCCGCGGCACTCGCCCAGCCCATCGAAGAGTTGCACGGTAAAGCATTTCCGCCGCAACTGCACGCGATCCTGGGTATCGACCTCGACGTGCGTTAATCACCGATTTTGTTCCTTGCGTAGGTCGTAGCACGATCACCTCGCCACTGGCACTCGCGACAACATGTCTGACCTATGCGTATTTGCACCGCACATGTGCCTATTCGTGTGTCAGAGCTGTCACTCGGCGCGGTGTCGTCGGCTTTTGTATAAACCTGTGGGGAAAACTATGCCTATTACTGCTTTACGATCGATTACCTCGCGTACTGCGCGGACGACCAGTATTGTCCTGATCGGTCTGCTGTTTATACTGCTACTTGTCTACGAAGCACTGCATGCTAACCAGATGGCGGCTCCACGAGCCGCGGGCACGCTGTGGGTCTGGTACGCGACGTATGCATTCATCGGTGCGTTCTTCTTCGGTGTCGGGTCACTCGTCTGGCTTTATAGCTATGCGCGCCAGCGCGTGGTAGCCTCGCTACTGTTCTGTTTTTGCACGCAGCTCATGCTTGCGTTCGGTTCCCTATCGGGGGCGGCCCAGGGCGATGGAAACTCTACCGCCTTGGGCGCGAGTACCAGCGCGCTCGCCGTCTTCTGTTTGTTCTTGCTTCTGCTGCGCTTCCCGCGCAAGCTGTTGCCAGAGAGCAAAGGCGTTCGCACAGTGGTGATGCAAGTGATACAGGTGGCAACGGGTGTGCTCAGCCTGATCTCGGCCAGTTCCAGCATCCTCAGCAACGTCTTTCAATGGACGCCGCCAAGTTGGTGGTATGCCCTCGGCGGCTTCTACTACGTCATTGTTGGTCTCATGATCGTGCTGATCATCGTGCTCGCGATGCGTACCTCGCCCTCCGTGCGCACACTACAGCAGTCCCGCTTGTTCTTCGCAGGTACATTGCTCTCATTCGTCCCGATCTTAAGTTTGACCGTGCTTCCTCAATTGCTAAACCTGACAGCGGGCATCGATGGGACACGCAGCATGATCTCCCTCGTCTTTTTTCCTATTGCTATGGCGTACTCGCTCCTGCGCTATGAACTACTCGTCTTCGATATTTACGTGCGGCGCGTAGTGACGTGGGTGATCGGCAGTGTCTGTATCGCTCTCCTCGGTTACATCTTATTTGCCATCAGTAGCCAGTTGATTAGCGGCAACGCGCCCCTACTCCTCGCCAGTCTGGTCGGGGCAGGTGTGCTCCTGGCTCCCGCAACATGGTGGCAAGCTCGCAGACTCACCGAACGCTTTTTTTTCCCGGAGACAGCCTATTACGCGACCCGCCTGCGAGAAGCGCACGCGCGGCAGGGGCTGGAAACCTTTGACCTCAAACTGGCCGCGCACCAGTTGGTGCTGGATGTGATCACCACGCTGCGGTCACCAGAGGCCTGTATCTTCATGCTCGACGAGGAATCGCACATCTTCCGCATTCTTCCCCTCCCCCAGAGGTCTGACAGGGCCGAACAGGCGAATGCCAACCTGCTGACCGCGCTTGACCAGCTTATTGTACCTGCGCTAGAAAAAAACGCACCAGGAATTCGAGAACAGAATCCCTGTGTCGCACTGCTCGGCGCGGCGCAAAGACCGCTCTTCCTCAGCGAGATTACCGATGGGGCCAAGAGAGGTGTTGGCCTGGCCCGCTATCTGAAAAGCCGCAGCGCTAGTGATGCCCCCGATCCACTGCTGGCACCGCTCAAAACGCCGCAGGGGAAACTGATCGGCATGGTGGCTATCGGCGAACGTGGGGACCGCCAACTCTATGCTGGGCCAGAATTAGAGGTACTCCAGCAGTTGGTCGACCACGCCGCTTCAGCCATTGAGACCGCACGGCTTTACGAACTGGTCACACAGCAGCAGTTCGCAAGCACGAAGAAGCTCGAGCAGGCTTATGAGCAGCAACGCATGCTTAACGAGCAGAAGGATCAGTTCATTATCCATGTGTCGCACGAGCTGAGAACGCCACTCTCAGAAGTGACAGGGTACCTGGATATGTTGGTGGAAAGCAGTGAGGAACTCGACTCAGAGTTGCGAACGCTGTTCTTAAAGAAAGCACAGCATGGTAGTGAGGAACTTCAAACCGTGGTGGAGACGATTCTGAATGCTGTAGAGACCAGCTTTGCCTCACCACTCAAGCTGAATATCGAAACGGTGACACTTGCGCCCATCGTGCAGGGTGTCCTCGACCACCTCGATCCGCAAGCTATGCATGGCCGTACCATCGAAATCCAGATTCCCGAATCCATCGCGGTCCGCGCCGACGCCCATGCCTTGCAGCTCATCCTCGAAAACCTACTCTCCAACGCGCTCAAGTATACCCCCGCAGGAACGCCAGTCAGCGTAAGTACTGCCATCGAGGAGGAAGATGACGCAAAGGAACCGCTGCTGAGTGTGCAGGTCAGGGATGCAGGGCCTGGTATCCCGCTGTCTGAGGCACCTCTATTGTTCGAGAAGTTTGCCCGCCTCCAGCGAGACCTGAGCGGCTCGATCCGCGGAAGCGGACTTGGCCTCTACATCAACAAGCAACTCGTGGAAGCGATGGGAGGGCGCATCTGGGTGGAGAGTTCGGGCATTGAGGGGGAAGGGAGCCTGTTCTGCTTTACCGTGAGGTCGGCCATCGCACTTCAACAGGAGGCCGAGCCCCCCGTCGTGGCTGCACTGCTGTGAGTAGTGTGCGAGAGAGAGAAGGCCTGGCTGTAAAACAAGTAAAGAAGCGTTAGATACATCTTCAAGGGCGGTCTATGGTAACTGCCAATTTAAGCATCTTTCCGCTTACGCACCGCAGTAGTATTACGTGCTCGTTCAGGTTTTTTTCGTGGGCCATAGACGCGGTGGTCCATTGTTTCAACCGTCTCCATCACTTCTGCGAGCACCGTTTTTTGGGGAAAGAAGATCACCTGGCTGGCACTGCCCTCGAAGGCTTCCGCAGTGACATTCAAGCCTTTATAGACTAAGGGCTCTCATGCCAATAACATGATCGGTAGAACATTCACGTGCCGCACAGCATGGGAAAATGGCGGCAAAAATTGATCAATTTATGGGAGTGAGTCTCCTAAGAGCAGAAGATGGGCACAAGCGGCGTCGCGAACCTTTTCTACATACCACAACGAAAGAAGGCTCAGCGGTGATAGCCATCAAGGATAGTAACACCTATCCCACTGGGATCGAGGTCTCTGATGACGAACTAGCTGCCCTCAACCTCTATCGCGAGCCTTTTCATGGTGAATGGAACTACACTATCAATTCTCAGGAGCGTTAATCATCTTATTTGCGGAAATGCTCTTAGCCTCGAAATGTAATCCTATGCGAAGTTCTGATCGTATTAACTACTAAGAATAAAGATACAAGGAGGCTTGTGGTATGAAGAAAATGAACTCATGAACATTGCACTGCTCGAAGACAATCCTTCTGTTATTGAATATCTTGTAACGCTCCTAAAGTTCAGTGGTCACCTCGTTTTTCCTTATGTTGATGCCGTCTCCTTTCTCGGTAGCTTATTGGTTCCCTCTCAAGTAAATGACCCCTCCCTTCTTCGCATACCCATTGATCTGGCTATACTTGATCTCATGCTTCCCGGCCAACTGAGTGGGTTGGATGTCATGCACACGCTCCGCGAGACTGAGATCTCTTACGCAAAGCTTCCACTGATTGTGCTCTCAGGATCATCCCAGAGCACGTTGGATGAAGTACACTCACGATTTCCTACCATACCAATCTTAGGCAAGCCCTTTCACATGCGCGAGTTACTTACCCTGGTCGATACTATTGGCACGACGAGAGAGACCGAGCGCAAGCAGGGGAAGTTCATCTTACGCTACAACACATCGAGGCACTACTCTTGAAATATACTGGACCCATAGAACGGGTTCTTCCGCACTTTTCGTGCTCCGAGCACCTTCTCGCAAAACCTCTTCGTAAGGGATTGGCTATCAAAGCGAGTTAAGAACAGTCAGTTCATCTCTATTGCACAGCTTAGCACGAAAAGTGCGGAAGAACCATAGAACGAGGCAAAAAAAGAAGCCTCGTCAAGGTCGCTCCGCTGCTCTCCGCTCTCTTGACACGGATGAGTTACACGGTACAATTCCAGCCCCATTGCTAACTGATTGATAATGCCCATCCGACGGCAATAATAATAATTGTCGCTTAACAGCGTATGCTTGGCGGTCTTCTGTGCAATCCGCACTGTCTGGCGAATGGGCTCAAACATGCCCAGTTGTCTCAGGTGTACGCCCAGCGCGGCCAAACTGGCACATCCGCTAAACTGTTTCGTTGCCTTCGTGGTAGACCCGTTCAAGATGATGATCCTCCTATCTCAGTTTCATACTCTTAAGATGAGGGTCGCAACTAATTCATAACTAGAGCTATATTTCTATTTCTTATGTAAAAAACAATGTATCGTTGATAAAAATAAGCCTTCTCTTCAAAAGTACAGAACAAAGTTCTCTGCTTGATTGCTTTCAAAAAAGGAAAGATCTTTCTAAAAGTGCCTAAAATTCCCTAAATAGCCGTTTTTTGACCACTTAAAATTCATTCTATTTTCTCTTAATTTCAACAAATGAATTAGTTACGACCCTCTTAAGATAGGTATGCTTCATCATTGTTCTTTTGGCAAGTCCTTTCTTCTGGCTGCTTATTGCCACAAGTTTGGACAAAATTTAGGTAAATAAACACAAATGAAAGTGAAGTTTATGCAGTGTAACAACTGGATGCAGACGCAATCCGACTGAATGTAAGAGGTCTTAAGAACCATGTTCATAAATGTGCCAACCAGTCGGTAACGGCCTTTTTGAGATCGGGCCAGACCTCGACAAACGCATACTGGTTGAGGACATCGTTGGCGAGTAGCTCCCCCACTTTTCAGTCGGATTGGCTGAAACGGTCGGACGGTGTCAACAACACGTTGATGCAGTACTGCCTCTCAATGGCTATCCAGTGCTGTGCTTATTCAGTAGATACGGTCTCATTTGATTTATTGACAGCATCAACTAAGGTGAGTAAATCCTGCATATGAAAAGGCTTGCGGAGAATGGGAACGGTGGGAAACCGTCTGAGCACTTCATCGAGGAGGCTCTGACTTGCGGCTGAGACAATAATGACTGGAAGGTCTGCGAAAGGTAGATCAGTCTCGCGGAGTCGGTGCAGGACATCTAATCCATTGAGGGTGCCTGACAGCATGAGGTCAAGAATAACCAGATCAATAATGCGAGGAAGTGACGAGAGCACCTCGCCGAAAGAGTATGTATGCATGGTATCGAGGAAGGAAGTGGCGTCTGTATAGGGGAAAGTGAGGTGCTTCTTGTACTGTAAAAGTGTCACCAGATATTCAAGGTTGGCAGGATTATCTTCGAGCAGTGCGATGTTCATCATATCCCTTTCTTTCAATCCTCTTCTTTTATGTATACCTGATGCTACCAAATACTCGGTACTCAAGAATACACGCAAGACACAGGATTACAGCTTACACGATAGTGCGAGAAGAAGAAACCGTGCGTATTCCGTCATGTAAAATGTTACTGAATGGCACAGAGCAAGTAAACCGCGCCATTCTAAATACATCACTTTCTCTTTTGTTGCTGAGAGGAAGAAAGCAGATCAAGATTCGTCTATTCCTATGTGTGCTAAAGCTCGCTTTAAGTTGAAGAGACCATGGCGAATGCGTCCTTTCACCGTCCCCAGTGGAAGCCTATACGTCTCGGCAATCTGGGCGTGTGTCCATCCTTGAAAATAGACCAGGTCAATCACCATGCGCTGCTGAGCTGGTATTTGCAGAAGTGCCGTCCGTACTTTGGTGCTCATAATCGACTGCCATGCTTCGCCCCAACTATCGGGCTGGATGGGGTGTTCTTCTTCATGGATGGTATCCACCGAAATCTCCTGGACGTGGGAACGGCGGCGAAGAACACGGATATAATCAATAGCTTTATGTTTCACGATGGAGAAAAGCCACGATGGTACTGAGCCTTTGTTTGGAGAATAGGAACTCGCGTGTCGCCAGACCGCTAGAAAAGCTTCTTGCGTGATGTTTTGTGCGTCTTCCCTAGGAATCATGAATTGGAAGCATAATGAATATGACAATTGCGCGTAGCGCTGGTAGAGGATTTCCATAGCCCACACGTTTCCAAGAGCAAGAGCCTGGAGAATGGCTTCATCGCTCAGTTGGTCAGAAGAAGTGCCATTCGTCATGCTCAATCTCTTCTACCTCTTTTCTTTTTATTATCGATGAACGCGAACTGCTGTCGGCATTCGGCAAGAGAGCAACTCGACTATTCCTTTGCGTGGCACGAAAGGAGGGACACGAAAGCATGTATTCGATGGTTTTGAGCAGGACATCGAAGTCAAACGGTTGGTTCAGACGGATAAGATTGCGTTACTCAATTTCCTGGTGGTATCTTTCAAAGTCGGTGATGGTGTTAATATCGTGAAGCCTTTCGAGGCTAGCGATGGCGTAGAGTTGATTGTAGAGGGCAAAACCGGTCGTTGGATGTATTCTGTAATCAAGCAAAAAGAAACGTGGCTTGATCTGTTGGGCAAGTGCGAATGCCTGACCGCTCGTTGTGACTATACAAGCAAGATGGGGGATTCCTTGGAAGAGAGCAAGTTGAAGGAATGCGCCGATATTGAAGTCGTGCTCAACCATGAGGATACTGCATCCTGGTGGTTTCCTTTCGAGAATAATACATGCTTGTTGAAGAGCCATTTCAAGTCTCTTTTCACTGTAATGAGGAGCCACGTTCTCATGGCGTTACTATATCATTACTGTAACGAACATACAAGCAGTGCCACAAATCTAGGGAAAAAGTAGATAAGTAAACTTTTTTCTTGCAACTTATTCTGTGTATTTCTAGGCGATCTGGATGGCACTCTCACACGGACTATGCTCGTTGTAACGTCTGACAAGGAAATGAAGAAAGGTATGGTCCGATACGATACGAAGTGGTAAAAGCTTAAAGCCAGCCCGGACAGAACTTCCAAGCGTTGTTCTCTGCTATACATCCTATTCGGTAGACATCTGGAAAAGAGGCTCTGAATGTTCACCTAGATTTCACTCTGCAGCGGTATCACTGAGTCGCTCATGCGTAATGTCCATACTTATGCCTACAATGCGTAGTGGTGTGCCTACTTCATCATAGAGGACCTCGCCTTGAATGTGTGTCCACCGAGTCTGACTAGGAGAAAAGACGACACGAAACTCGACATTCAAGTCGACTTCCCCTTCCAGTGCTTGCTTCATTTCACGGTCAAGCCCGGAGCGGTCCTGAGGATGAACCAGTGCTAAGAAGGTTTCATAACTTGCGACGAAGCTCTCAGGAATATGACCGAAACTCCCTTCATGCGTTGCGAACCAGTGTACGGTGTTAGACGCTATATCCCACTCCCAGGACGCCAACCGACCGACTTCCATAGCGATGTGCAGCTTGAGTTGATTGACGCGCAAAGATTCCTCTACCCTTTTTTGCTCGGCAATATCCCGAATGATGGAAAGCATCGCGATCCGTCTTCCATGATGGGTAATAAAGGTATACCTTGACTCAACGTCGCGGCGTATTCCATTCGAGCGGACAATCGTGGTTTCAATGGACGGACTAATAGTCGGGCTCTGAAAGAGATAGTGGTACAACTCTTGCGCCGCCGTGCGCTCGTTCTCAGCAAAAATGAGGGAGAAGTTTTTTCCAATGATGTCTTCTGGCTGATAGCCATTGAAGCGAACATACTCCGGATTGACAAAGAAAACGGTTCCATCAGATGTGGAGAGTGCTATGGCATCCGTGAGATAATCGGCAACGGCACAAAAGTGGCGTACCACTTCTTGTAACACTTCTGCAGCATCTGTGAGCGTTTCCAGTTGTTTGGGTGCATCGTCTAACAATATGAGGTTCCATCCTCTCTTTGAGACAACGCTGTCGCTATCATCGCCTTCTGCTCATCGTTTCAATGATGAGCTTTTGGGGGTGGGGACAATCTCTTACAAGACTTTGTTGGCGAATGACAGAAATACTGGAGTGGTAAAATAGAGGGAAAAAGCGGCGAAGAGCAACAGCAGAAGGAGGATGTCGATGTCAATGTATGCGAGAGAACTGGGAAGCATTCCAGAAGAAACAGCCCGTGTGGCACGAGCGGCCTGTCCGAAAGGAACCTTGGCTATGCGCTTGCGTGATGAGTTGGGTGAATTATATCAAGATGAGCACTTTGTCTCGCTGTACCCGATTGAGGGCCAGCCAGCCTACGAAGCCTGGCGATTGGCCATCGTCACCGTCCTGCAGTATGGCGAAGGTCTCACGGACCGACAAGCGGCCAATGCCGTTCGCCAGCGCATTGATTGGAAGTATGCCTTAGGCTTGGAACTGATGGATGCTGGTTTTGATTTCTCGGTCTTATCCGAATTTCGCACCCGTTTGGTCGAGAGCCAGCACGAGACGCTGTTGCTGGATCGGCTCCTGGAGGTCTGCAAAGATCGAGGCTGGCTCAAAGCCGGTGGCAAGCAACGCAGCGATTCGACGCATGTGTTGGCCCGTGTGCGCTCGCTCTCCAACCTGGAATGCGTCGGAGAAACGTTGCTTGCGGTTCTCGATGATCTCGCCACCCTCGCGCCTGATTGGCTGGTTCAACACATCAGCCCAGACTGGTTTGAGCGCTACAGCCACCGGGTGGAGAACTATCGCTTCCCCAAAGCAGAAAGTCAACGGACGGCATTGGCGCAGCAGATCGGTGCTGATGGGCTGCACCTGTTGCACGTGCTAGAAAAGTCCGATGCCCCTGCCCTGCTCAAAGACGAGGCCAGTGTTCACCTTCTGCGCCAAGTCTGGCAGCAGTATTATGATCTCTCCGATGGGAAGGCGAAGTGGCGAGCAGGCCCGCAAGAGAGCTCAGATGAGGGGGTCATTCGTTCCCCGTATGATCCAGAAGCACGAACGGGCAAAAAGCGGGAGACGACGTGGTTGGGATACAAAGTGCATCTGAGCGAAACCTGTGCACTGGAAACACCTGAGGATCCTCAGGCAAAAGTCGTCCCTCAGCTGATTACTGATGTGCAGACGACCGTCGCCAATGTGCAAGACGTGGAAATGACCGCGATCATTCAAGAGAACCTGGCTCAGCATCACCTCGTGCCTGAGGAACAGATCGTCGATACCGGCTACGTCGATGGCGATTTACTGGTGAGCAGCCAGCAGAACTATGGGACGCGTTGGTCGGTCCGGCTCTCTCAGACAACAGTTGGCAGGCCAAAGCAGGCAAGGGCTTTGACGTCGCTCATTTCCAGTTCGACTGGCAAACCGAGACCGCCACCTGTCCACAGGGTCAAACCAGTCATCGGTGGAGTCCAGCAGGAGAACGCATGGAAGTGGTGTTTGCCCGAGAGGTCTGTGCTGCGTGCCCGGTACGCAGCGACTGCACGAAATCCTCGACCACCGGTCGTGTGTTACACCTACGCCCACAAGCGGCTCATGAAGCGTTGCAGGCGCGACGACACGAACAAGAGACACCGGAGTTTCGGCAGAGGTATCAGACGAGAGCAGGCATCGAGGGGACGCTTTCCCAAGCCGTACGAGGGATGGGGATACGACGAGCACGCTATGACGGCTTACACAAAACACAACTGCAGCATGTGGTGACTGCCGTCGCGATCAATCTGGTGCGCATTGATG
>JBBQXY010000106.1:0-20737 GCA_038209195.1 Ktedonobacterales bacterium
TCGCGGCCAAAGTCGCCTTACATAACTTTTGTCTCTGGTTCAATCAACAACTTGATAGGCCTCTTTTGGCTTTTGCTACCTTGCTAAACTGGTAGGGCTTTCGGGCTTGTTAATTCACACCAAACGTTTAAGTCAATACAAAGTGACCCATTGTCAGACTTGCACAATCAACACCCTACTAAACAAGAACCCAGCACATTTACCCACCAGCAGCCCCTTACCATGTTACTAGCAAAAAAGATGTGTCCCATATGTCCCAGCGTCCTAAGAGCTTATCCGGAAACCTGTAAGCCCACCCGCCGGTCTCAACATGTAGTGATGTCCCTTGTGGGCATCAGGGGGTGGGGCATCAGGTCGGTTTAATGAGAATTTTAGCGTCCCATATGTCCCAACCATCACAAAGTCACAAACAGGAGAACCCCACCAAACACATCTCCCCCTCTTGCTAGAATGCACCAGTGAGATTATAGTAAGCTATAGAGCTTATAGCCAAACCGCATCACAAAGAAGGAACCAATTCATGAAAATAACGAAACGCGTAAAGGTAGTATTCATTTCCATCTCGGCCCCAATTTTATTTATAGGCGCATTTTTACTCGTCATACTAGCGTACAATCAATTCCATCAGCCCCCAGAAGTTGATGTCATGACTACTGGCATCGCACCGCAAAACATCGAAATCACCGAAGGCCAATCGATTCGCTTTGTGAATCGCTCCCCTTCGACAACACAAATTCTATGCCTGGGCACCAATAGAAGCTGTGATGGCGTGCCCTATCTCACGCTACAACTGCCCCCGCAAGAGTTCAAAAGTCCAGGACTCCGGCTCGCTCCCGGTCAAGCAAAGGACATTGTCTTTGATACAGATGGCATCTTCCATGTCACCAGCACAGTCGTACCAGGCATAAACCTGACCATTACCGTCGCCGCCGCTGGCTAATCTCAACACGGAAAAGCTATACGCCTCCTATTCGTGTATACAACCTACGCCCTTAAAATACGCTGATAAAGTGTGCTATAAGCGCGAGCACTCACCGCCCAGCGGGAATCATACCCCATAGCACGCCGCAAGAGGCTAGGCCAAGACTCTCGTTGGGCATAAATATGCAGGGCCCGGTGCAATGCATCAAGCAGTGCAGAGGCTCTATACGGTGTGAAGCTCAAGCCATTGCCAGTATTGGGATTGGCATCCACATCCGTCACCGTGTCGGCTAAACCACCCGTCGCGTGAACGATGGGCAGTGTACCATAGCGTAATGCGATCAACTGCCCCAAGCCACCCGGTTCAAACGCGCTGGGCATCAGAAAGAAATCTGTGCCCGCGTAAATACGATGGGAGCACGCGGCATCGTCACCTATAGACACACGAACATTGGTGGTACTCGCGGCAAGCTCGTTAAACAACTGCTCATAACGTACTTGCCCTGTCCCCAATACCACAAGTTGCAGTGGTAGTACACGTAGTGCGTCCGCCATCTCGGCAATGAGATCGAAACCTTTCTGATCCACCAGTTGGCTAACGATGCCCACCACTGGCAGTGCCGGATCGTCTGCTAGCCCAAACTCTTGTCGCAAGGCCGTCCGATTGCGTGCTTTGGCTACTGGCGCATCTTCAGCCGTATAACAGGTCGCCAGCGTACTATCGGTCGCGGGATTCCAAGCATCCCAATCGAGGCCATTAGGTATGCCAAACAGCCGCGAATGACGCTGAAATAGAACCTCATCGAGTCCCCAGCCATATTCCAGCGTCTGAATCTCCTCAGCGTAACGTCGCGAAAGAGTAGTGACCACATCGGAGTAGACAATGCCAGCTTTCATCCAATTGACATCGCCCCAGAACTCTAGACCAAAAGGAGTAAAAACGTTTGCCGGGTCCAGCCCCGATTCATAGAGAATCGAGACATCCCAACGCCCTTGGTATTGCAGATTATGCACGGTATACACAATGCTTGTCGCACCTTGCCGCAAAAGATGGCGATAGGTGGTGCGCAAGTAAGCGGCACAGGGGGCGGTCTGCCAATCGTTGAGGTGTATGATATCGGGAACAAAGCCAAGTTGCGGTAATACCTCTAAAAGGCCCCGGCAGAAAAGCAGAAATCGTCGCTGTTCATCGCGCTGATCCAAACCTAGGTAAATCCTCTTATGCTGACCGAAGTGCTCTTCACTTTCTAGTAAATAGACAGTAACTGGCGCATCGGAAAGCGTAGTTTGCCAGATAGAGAAGGTCTTGTCATAACCACCCATAGGCAGCGACTGCGCCACTCCGGTGTGTCGGAGTCCCCAGTCGCTGGGGTCAATGGTCCCATAGCGGGGTAAAAAGACGCAGACTTCATGTCCCAGTGCTGCCAGTTCCTTAGGTAGACTGCCAATCACGTCGGCTACTACGCCTTCCTTGGCAAAAGGTGCCGCCTCTGTGGCGACGATCAAAATCTTTAAACGCCTATCGATTGTCATCTTTTCCCCGCTTTAAATTAGAGGATACAAATATACCGCTCCATAGCGGTGAATTTGCAGAGTTATTACATAATATCATACCATTCGAACGTGGTGGAGGGCCAAAGCAATTTTGCGGCTCACTGCTTTCATCACATCATACTGTTGTGGTGGGCAACACCATCACCAAAAAGATATAATAAACTGTGACCTCAGCATTCTACAGATTTCCAGTCTCTCTTCAAATCAGAAAGGATAAGCTGTGAGTAAAGTACTAGCAGTTATTCTGGCCGGAGGCCAGGGGGAGCGGTTGAGTCTCCTCTCGCAAAAACGTGCCAAGCCAGCAGTACCGTTCGCTGGCAAGTACCGCATCATTGATTTTGCCCTCAGTAACTGTGTCAACTCTAGCATCACGGATGTCGCAGTGCTGACACAATATCGTCCTCACTCGTTGCACGATCACATCGGCATCGGCAAGCCCTGGGATTTAGACCGAGAAAAAGGCGGCATCCATATGCTGCAGCCCTATATCGGTCATCAAGAATCGGAATGGTACCTGGGTACTGCCGACGCCGTCTACCAGAATCTTGACTTCATTATGGAAGCGCGTTACGACTATGTCGTCATTCTCGCTGGTGATCATATTTATCGCATGGACTATGGACCGATGATCGCATTCCACCAGCAGCGCAACGCTGACGCCACCCTGGGTGCCGTAGTCATACCTATCGAGGAAGGTCCCCGCTTTGGCATTCTGGAAACGGATGCAGAGGGGAGGGTGAACTCGTTTGAGGAGAAGCCAAGCAAGCCACGCGGCACACTAGGCTCGATGGGCATTTACGTATTTAGCCGCGATATGCTGACCCGCGTCCTTATCGAGGATGCGCGAGCCACTGATTCACAGCATGACTTCGGTCGGAACATTATCCCATCAATGTTAGCACGCGGGGAGCGGGTCTATGCCTATCCCTTTACTGGGTACTGGCAGGATGTAGGCACCATACAATCCTACTGGGAAGCGCACATGGAACTCCTAGACGATCATCCAGCCTTCGATCTCTATGATTCATCATGGATAATCCATACGCGCAGTGAGGAGCGACCGCCCGCCCATATCCTGAGTGGGGCGCATACAGAGCGCAGCTTGATCTCCCATGGGTGTATCATCAAGGGAACCGTCGAACACAGCGTACTCTCGCCAGGTGTTGTCGTTGAGGAGAATGCTATTGTTCGGGACTCCATCATCCTCTTTGATACCGTTATCGGGGCTGGCAGTGTCGTTGATCGGTCAATCCTGGATAAAGAGGTCGTCGTTGGCAAGAACTGCCAGATCGGCTACGGCGATGACATGACCCCGAACAAGTTGGAACCCACCCGGCTGAACACCGGCATCACGCTCATCGGCAAACGTGTGCATCTACCGGATGGTCTCAAAGTCGGGCGGAATTGCAAGATTGGTGCCGATCTGCGTCCCGAAGACTTCCCGGCAGATACACTGAATAGCGGCGAGACGATTGAGGATCGCACCTACACGCATGGTTGGGAGCGTGAGTTAGCTCGCCGCACAACCAGCAAATCCTAGAACCTCAACGCCTTAAACTTCGACTTCCGCAATGGATTCGCGAATCCAGGTGGGACGATAGGGAAACCGTTCCACCTGCTCGCGATTTGTGACACCAGTGAGCACCAGTATAGTACGAAGACCACTCTCGGTGCCGGCAACAATATCGGTATCCATACGATCTCCAATCATCACCGAATCCTCGGAATGAGCATTGAGTTTTCGTAGTGCTGTACGCATCATGAGCGGGTTCGGCTTCCCTATATAGTACGGCTGGATGCCAGTAGCCGCACTAATCAGCGCAGCAACAGCACCCGTCGCCGGCACCATGCCGCCTTCACCAGGCCCCATCACATCAGGATTGGTTGCGATGAAACGTGCGCCAGCCAATATGAAACGAATAGCGCGGGTAATGCGGTCAAGGCTATAGCTCGTCGTCTCACCCAGCACCACGTATTCTGGCTCCTGATCGGTCAAGACGTAGCCTATATCATGCAAAGCCGTCGTCAGCCCGGACTCTCCAATGGCATACGCCCGTCCACTCGGTCGCTGATCGTGCAGAAATTGTGCGGTCGCCAGCGCAGAAGTGAAAATTGCTTCCGATGGGACTTCCAATCCCATATAGGATAAGCGCATCTGTAAATCACGCGGTGTGTACAGCGAGTTATTCGTCAGAATGAGAAAAGGAATCTCCTTTTTGCGCAAATTCTGTATAAACTCTGCTGCACCAGGGATGAGGGTCGTACCGCGCAGTATGACCCCATCCATATCGGTCAAGTAGTTTTTAATACCATTCATGTTTATCACTCCGTTGTAATGGTTACATGCTCCGCTTCCAGTAACCTAACGCTATGCTACGTTTGCTTCCTTTTGCATCTCAGCGCGATCATCATCCATGCGCTCAGCGTACTTGTGATAATCAGGCGAGAAATGCTGATAGGTGCTTGACAGTAACGGTGACGTGATCATGTAATCGGCAGAAGCACGATTACACGCGACTGGGATATTCCATACCACGGCGATGCGCAAAAGGGCTTGCACATCCGACGCGTGTGGCTGGGTAGAAAGCGGATCCCAGAAGAAGATCAGCAAATCGATCTCGCCTGCCGCAATCTTTGCCCCAATTTGCTGATCGCCTCCCAATGGCCCACTCTGCAACTTGTTGACTTCGCTGCCTAGCTCTTGTTCCAACAGTCTGCCAGTGGTTCCAGTCGCATAGAGTTCGTGCTGCTGCAATATGACTTTATTATACCTTGCCCATTCCAGGAGGTCTTGTTTTTTCTCGTCGTGTGCCACAAGGGCAATTCTCTCTGATTTGATGTCCATTGTTTCCTAACCTTATGTATCTATAACAGTCTCCGTATTGCAGAAGACATTGATGTCGAACGTATTCATCACTGGTTTTGCCAACCAATTGACAATCAGTAAATTCATGCAGTATACTGCACTTAGTAGAAGCTTAGCATGGAAAATGCGCAATGTCAAGCAACAACATGCAGTTCCAAGGAGAAAAATGCAATGATGACAGCCGAACGACGCCGTTCGATTATTCAAACACTACAACGTGAAGGCAAAGTACTCGCCTCAGAATTGAGTAAAGACCTGAATGTTTCAGAAGATACTATTCGACGCGATCTGCGCGAACTGGCAGCCGCCGGAGTACTCCAGCGTGTACATGGAGGGGCTTTACCGCATTCTCCAGTTACGGCCAGTTTCATAGTGCGTCAACAACAAGGGCCGGGAGCCAAGGCCGCCATCGCACAAGCAGCAGTAGGGCTCATCCGTCAAGGTCAGGTGATTATCCTGGATGGCGGCACCACGCCTTTGCAAGTTGCACAACACCTACCCTATGAACTGCAAGCCACCATCATCACGCACAGCCCCCCGGTTGCGCTAGCCCTGGCAGAAAATCCCGGCATCGAAGTCATTATGGTCGGTGGCAAACTCTACAAGCATGGTTTGGTCAATGTTGGTGCAGCTACCGTCGAGGCGTATCGCAACATCCGCGCAGATCTCTGCTTTTTAGGTATTACCAGCTTGCATCCTGAAATCGGCATGAGCACCCTCGATCTTGACGAAGCATACGTAAAACGGGCGATGATTGCCAGTGCTGCTGAAGTTGTAGCACTCACCTCCGCGGAGAAGTTCGGCACCGCTGCCCCTTACGTGGTTGGGCCGCTCAGCGATCTGACGCATCTGGTGACTGAAGCTTCCATCCCTGATGAAGTGTTAGCCTACTATCGGAGCCCCGGGATGACCATCATCCGTGCGTAAGCTCACTTCCACGCAAGGTACGAAGAAAGGAGAGGCAGCACTCCCATGCCACGATGGCCAAGGCTCTCTCGCTGCCTGACACATGCCTAGCTACAAACACTTACAAAACCGCTTGGGTCAGAAAGAAATCGTTGTACTAGACGGTGCAATGGGTACAGAAATATTGCACCGCGGCATAACAACTACCCTGCCACTCTGGTCAGCCGAGGCACTCCTGACCCATCCGGAAGTCGTACAACAAATTCACGCGGATTACATTTCTTCAGGGGCGGAAATTATTGTCACCGACACCTTTCGGACAACCAAACGGACTTTCGCCAAAAGGGGTATTGCTGAAAAAGCACGTGCTACCACGCTACTGGCCTGTCAGTTAGTTCGTCAGGCCATTGAACAGGTAAAACCACGCCACCCAATCTATATTGCTGGTTCAATGGCACCCCTCGAAGACTGTTATTCGCCCGAACTTACCCCAGAGCGTGAGAATTTAGTGGAAGAACATTATGCCTATGCGCAAAGCCTCAAGGAAGGTGGGGTCGATTTTCTCCTACTTGAGACAATGATTACGCTACAAGAAACGCTCGCTGCCATACAAGCGGCACAGCAACTTGCTGTACCTTTTGCCGTGAGTTTCTGTACAAATGCCCAGGGGAACCTTCTCGATAATACACCGCTAGCCAGAGTAGTGAAAGAAGTTGAAACATATAATCCGCTTTTCATTGGCGTTAATTGTGTCTCACCTGAAATTGCGACAGTAACGTTGCAAGCGTTAAAAGCGATAACCTCCAGACCCCTGAGTGTCTATGCACAGGGAGATGGCATGGCAACTGATAATCAAGGTTGGGCATTCGATGCAGAAAAAGGCATCGACGATTACGTCACCCATGCGCAACAATGGCTACAAGAAGGCGCACAGATTATTGGAGGCTGCTGCGGCACAAGCCCAGCCTACATTGAACACATTCGTGCGCTTGTTTGATGAGAGCGGAGATTTATAGCAGCACGTTTACCGCTCTCCAAACATCTTTCAAAGCCAGGTCTCACAGATGTAGTTGCTATCATTTGAGGACATTTTAGAGTATCCCGTCAACTGGGGTGGATTTCAAAGCCAGGTCTCACGAATGTAGCTGCCATCATCTAGTGGGTATTCTGCACGTTCTGCTTGATACGAAGCATTCAATCGCTCCCGCATATGCTCAAACGTGACGCCGTCGATCTCACCAGACGCGTAACGCTGACGCAGTATCTCTAGGGCGGCAGGTTCAGTTGGCATTTCAGCGGAAGTACCTGCGAATAGCGGGAAAATGTACGGAAGAACCCATCTCATTAAAATCCAGGCAAGCCAGATAAACAACGCTACCCAGAACAGGGTACTCAGCGTCGACAGAAGCATACCGGGCCAACCACCAAATACAGCCCCAAATCCATTCCCCACACCAGGTCCTGCTCCAGCCCCAGGCCAATTCCCATGGTCCATTTGATGCCAATGATGTTCAAAATGGTGCATGATGCATCTCCTCTTTACTTTTGTTTCAGATGAGCAACGTCTGCATTTGCTCCCTTTATGTCCCCATATATTGTACAGGCCAGGGTTCGACGGTTTCCCATGAGCCATCTGGGCGCACCAGCAACCCTCCAATTTGGTACTTCCGTAGAAAGTCCGCTCCCTGCTGCGGCCCAAGAATAAACGCGACTTTCGCTGCCACTTCAGCCTGCTCACAGCGATCGGTGACGACAGTAACCGACCAAAGATCGCTCTGTGCGGGCAACCCTGTGCGAGGATCAGGAAGGTGATGCCGCAGTGTTTGCCCTTGCCACCAATGGCGGTGTGCAATACCTGAGGTCGCGACCGCGCCGTGATGCAGAGGAATCGTCCAGTACTGCTCCCGCCCCGGGACAGCAATTGGCCACTGCTCTGACCCAGGAGAATATCCCATCACCGCGAGATCACCGCCAGCGTTGACCATAGCTGGACTCATCCCGCTGCTACGCAAACGTTCAAGCGCAGCATCGACCGCCATTCCTTTCGCGATGCCGCCAAAGTCAAGCTTTATACCAACCGGTAAGGTCACACGGCGACGAATGGTATCTACCCGAATACCGCGCCATCCTCCTCCTGGTTCTCCAGGCAAGAGAAGAGCGAAACGAGCAGATGACGATGTATCTAGTTCATCAAAGGTGCGATCATAGCCCACCTCCTTCAACTGTTCCAGCATAGCGGGATCATAGACACCCTGTGTAGCCTGCGCAGCGGTCAATGCTGTCGATAGAACGCGATAGAGCAGGTCACTCACCGTAACGGATGTTCCAGCTTGCCGATTGAGCTGCGACAACTCACTTTCCGGTAAAAAGCGACTCAAGGTCTGCTCCCATTCAGCGAAAAGCGCACGAACGATCTCTACCCCCCGTTCGCTCTGGCTTTCAGGCAACAACAGCGAAATTGTCGTCCCCATCGCCCGAAACTGCTCACGCCGCATCCCCACTGGGGTTGCATAGTCAGGCAGCACGGAATCCTGTGATTGGTGTTGACGAGATGAGTCTGCTGGCTCCACTAGTAGTTGTTCCTTTAATTGTTCATTGCCAGGAAGTTGTTGCTTCACTGGTTCATCATATTTATTTGGTTTATCGTATTTGGATAAGATCGTTTTCATATTAACCCCACTTTTTTGCTCGACCATTGGTGATCTGATCGGCTTACTTCTTTCATTACCTAGCGTAACAGGAGATGATGAGAACAAAATTGGAGGAAAATGTGAAATTTCTCATGTTTCGATTCATGTGACTTGCCGCCTTCGGCGGCAAGTCACATGAATCGAAACAGAGTACTATACTGTCCGTCCAATCACTGCCACGCCTTTGCTGGTACTTCCCAGGTAGTCTTGCTGCATAGCATATTCGCCATCTCCCTTTGTCTCCACTTTTACTAGAGCAACGGTATTTTGAAATAACATATCATGAGGTAGGCGTGCCTTCATGTCTTCTGTATAGAGAGGGAGCATCCGCGTTTGGAAGCCTCCATAGGGCAGATGAGTAATACCCGCTTGTCTTGTAATCAATTGCTGATCTTTCGCAGAGAGCGCATTCTGTAGTGGCGTGGAAACAAATTGATAGAGGTGGACTCTTTTCTTCCGTTTTTCATGAGTTTTATGAGTTCTGTGAGCTTCCATGGCATAGGAAAAATGGACATCACCTGAAAGGACGAGCAAATCCTGCTCACATGCATCGAAGGTCTGGACAAACTCTTGCCAAGTTGCGGAGTAGGTAGGCCAGTGATCAAAACTGATGCGCAGTGCAATTTTTTGCTGCCAACGCGCCAGACGCACTCCTAGCCATTTTAATGGTGCAATGCTCTCTTGCCAGAAGCGTTTGCCCGCTATATATTCTGCCAGGCCGATGGCTGGCGGCAACAAGACTGGTACAGAAGAGACGAGCAAAGAGGGCCCCACTTTAGGGCTCTGTAGCCACGTCTGTAACTCATGCATCTGTGATTTGCCCATAATACGTGCAGGCGCATAGATTTCCTGCTCATTGTTGCCGGAGACTGCGGTACGTCCAGCACGGGCATTGGCCACAAAAAAAGCTGGCTGGGTGGGAATCGTATAATGCCAGTGTAGATCAACATTGCCTGACATTTCTTGCTTTATCTGTGTGCGCAATGACTCCAGTACGTCTTCGCCGCTGTGCTCAGCTTCTTGCATGATCGACATTAGCGGCGATAGATGGCCCTGTGTGCTTCGATCAAGGTTTCCCCAACCCTGGTAAACCCAATAAGCGACCAGGCCATCTACCAACGCCTGTGCGAGGCCTTTTTGTAGAGCAGTAGTGCGCCAGGTGGGCGAAATATTCCAATTATTGGTAATTTCGTGGTCATCAAAAATCATGTACGTAGGGATAACAGCGAGTGCCTGCCGTACATCTTTGTCCTGCGTCCATGCGTGTTTGTACAGCAGAGCGAAATCCTCGAATGTGTTCGCTCCGTGGGCTAACTGTGGATACGCTTTCCTGAGCTCAGTCGGTGGTTGATCGGCGTATATTTGGTCTCCAATCAATAGGAGGAGATGGGGCCATGCCCCCTCTCGCTGCTCAAATTGGCTAGTAAGCCAGGCGCCAAAAGCTGAGAGGGCATCCACGCTTTGTTCTTCGCTTTTGCGGCATGAACCATACGCGAAGTACAACGGGGACGGCGCATGTTCAGCCTGGGTGGTTTCCACAGCATTCATGGTACGAAAACAGCAAATGGTTGGTCTTATATCGTGCTGGTTGCTATCCCCCTCAGTAACCACTGTGGTTACTGGGGAGGGATGGTTTTCAGTTATGTCAAGCTGATAGTTGTACCATGTCGCGGGTTGTAGACCATCAAGATAAGCGGCAACATAGTGATGCCCGCCAACCAGCACCGTGTGTACACGTATTGTGTGGGACGGGGTAGCTTCTGTCGTCGCTGATGGCGAGACTTTGAGTGTGACCCAGCATGCCTGGGTATATTCAGCCCAGATAAGAACACTGGTGGTATTTGTTGCACGGACCAGAGGCCCGATCAAGAGAGATGTCATTCAGTACTCCTACTGCTCGGCGGCGTAAACCACACCGACCTCGGCACGCCACTGGTCAAGCGTTCGCATATTGCCTAACGAATCTTCCCAGCTCATCGCCGGAGCCTGGCGGGCAGCGATATATTTGGCTACTGTATCGGCCTCGATCGCGTACAAGTCAGAGGTGTTCGCTACAAAGATTTCCTGTGCCTCCTCTTCGTTGTCTTTTTTCACAACTATACTGAGCGACTCGCCGGAGCGCGGCGTAAAGGGTGAAGGCACGGAGATCGAACCTTCCGACCCGAAGATGTGCAGTACACTGCCACCATTCACACGCACGCCCGTAAAAAGTTCGGCAATGATGCCACCAGGGAATGAAAGCGCGGCGACCGCGTACTCATCGACGTGTGTTTCCCCCACATGTCCGATACCCACGACGCGCACAGGATTAGCGAAACCTTGCCCATGCGCGGCACCTGCTATCAGCCGAGCCACAGAGACACAGTAGCCACCAACATCCAGAATACCTCCTCCACCGAGGGAATTATTCAACAAGCGACCGTTTGGATCATCACCACTTTGAAAACTAAAGGTCGCCTGGATCACACGTACCTGTCCAATGACACCCGAACGAACCAGTTCTACAATTTGCTCGGTTTGCGGATGACAACGATACATAAAGGCTTCCATCAGGAAAACATCATTGCGTCGCGCTGCCTCGATGATTGCCTCTGCTTGAGCGTAATTGAGAGCGAGGGGCTTCTCACATAAAATATGCTTCCCTGCTTCGGCAGCTTTAATGGCCCATTCCGCGTGCAATGGGTGCGGTGTCGAAATATAGACTGCCTGTACGTCTTTATCTTTCAGTAGCTCTGCGTAGCTGCCATAACGGCGAGGCACACTCCAGGTTTCGCCAAAGCTATGCGCCGCTTCTTGTGTGCGACTTCCCACTGCCAGGAGCGTGCCAGTACTCGAGCTAGCGAGCCCACCAGCAAAAACGTGGGCTATCCTTCCCGTACCAATAATACCCCATTGAAGTGTGTTACTCATGTCAACAAACCTTCTTTTTTCTACAATTTTTGTCTGCACGAAGCGACATTTTGCGCATAGTGTACCACAGAACCGCACCCACTTTGCTCTTGATCCAGGGTTTCTCAAAAGCTTGCTGCGGCGGGGTTCGCCTGCTTGGGACTTTGTGACGGTTAGGACATTTGGGACGCCAATTCTCAGTGGTCTTGCATTCGATAGGACAATGCTTGAGACTGGGTGATGGTTGAGACATTTGTGACTCCGAATCTTTAGTAATATTGCGTCCGATTGAATAATGCTTGGGACTTGGTGATGGTTAGGACATTTGGGACTCCCAATTTTGAGAGGCGTTGCATCCGATAGGACAATACTTGAGACTTGGTGTACGGATAAGACATTTGGGACTCCATAGGCGTCAAGTTAAAGACAAAGGCACTGGCACCGAATCGGCATCGGGAGCGGGTGTATCCGCCGAAGGGGGAAACGCTGCCATGTCCTTCCCCACGGGCGACCACAAGGGTCTCCACCCTCCTCTACACCACTCCCGCCCCTACGAGAGGCCGCCTCTCAGTTCCTTAACTTGACGCTTATGATTAGGACATTTGTGACTCCAAATTCTTAGTGATATTGTCCGACAGGAAAATGCAGGAGATTTTGTGATCTTTGGGACATTTGGGATATGTCTTTTTCTCATCAGATGGACTTTGGTTGAAGGGGATGCAAGGGTTCGTTTGTTCATGGATAGTAGGGTGTTGATAGTGCAAGTCCTGACAATGGGCTTGATTGTATCGGCTTAGGAAGAGTATAGCATATTTCTATTAAGCAAGCAAGTGGTGAATAGTTCGAGAGCTCTGGCTTGACAAACACCTTTTCGTTCCATACACTTTGTTTATGTTGGAACGGGTGGAGCTGAGAGCAATGCTCGTGCGCGCGGAGCCAGATAGCTAAGCGCGAAGATGGTCTTCACCAGGAGAGAAATATTATGGCTGACACAGCTTCTTCTATGGCAACTACGCATGCCCATTTGCCTATGGAACTCTTTCGTCCATCACTGCACTATCCTAAGCATGCCTATGCGACGATGCTGGCTCACACGGCTGTGCGCTACCCGGAGCGTGTCGCGTTGCTCTTCAAAGAGGTGAATCTGACATACCGTGAGTTAGACGCGTTGGTAAACTCCTTTGCGAATGCCTTGATTGCGCTTGGTGTTCGTCCAGGTGAGTGCATTTGTCTGCTCATGACGAATCGGCCTGAATACTTCATTAGCTGGTTTGCCATTACGCGCATTGGAGCAGTCGCTAGGCCCATGAATCCCTCGTACAAGGAACGTGAAGTGGCATATCAACTGAGCAATAGCGAAGCGGTGGCAGTGGTCGTGCAAGAGAGTTTATTGCCACTCATAACAGCAGCAAAAACTGAAACGCCAACTTTGCAGCATGTAATCACAATTGGTTCTGCCTCAGCGCAGCAGCCTGAACTGTCGTTTCATCACCTGCTACAAACTCATCCTCCTACGCCTGTCACTGCTAGCGAACCTGGATGGGAAGACATTGCAATTCTGCCCTACAGTAGTGGCACAACGGGTTTGCCAAAGGGCGTCTTGCTCAGCCATAAGAATCTTGTCTGTAATGTGTGCCAGTCGATTGCTACCGCTCGCATCACGTTTCAGGATCGTCTCTTAGTATTTCTTCCGCTCTATCACATCTACGGCATTATGCTGATGGGTCTGGCGGCGATGACTGGTGCGACCATTGTGCTGATGGAACGTTTTGAGGCTGGCGAGTGCCTACGTGCTATTGAAGAGCAGGGTATCACGCTTCTTTATACGGTGCCGCAAATACTGTCTGCACTATTGAATTGCCCTCAAATAGATGACTTTGATCTCCATACGGTACGATTTACGCAGTGTGGAGCAGCACCAGTGCCACCACTATTGGCACGTCGCTTTCAGGAACGAACCCATATACCCGTCATGACATCCTACGGCCTGACCGAAGCCTCGCCAGGGACACACTCCAATCCCACCTACGATGCACGGCTGATGAAAGTCGAGACGATTGGTCTGCCTATTCATGATACGCGGCAGAAGATCGTCGATATTGAAACGGGTCTGATCGAGTTGGGTGTAGGTGAAGAAGGTGAGCTGATCGTGCAGGGGCCACAGGTCATGGTAGGTTATTGGAAAGCTCCCGAAGCCACGACGGCCGCCTTACGTGATGGATGGCTCTACACTGGGGACATTGGCTGGCGCGACGAGGAAGGCTATGTGACGATCACTGACCGCAAGAAGGAGATGATTAAGTACAAAGGCTTTAGTATCGCCCCGGCGCAGATTGAGGCTTTGCTGCTTGAACATCCCTCCGTTGACGATGCCGCCGTCATCGCCAAGCGGAACGAGGAAGCAGGAGAAGTTCCCAAAGCTTTCGTTGTCCTCCGAACAGGCTACACGGAGCAACGTGCAGACGAACTGATGGCATGGGTTAATAGCAAACTGGCAACCTTCAAGCAGATACGGAACTGGAATTTATCTCTATCATTCCCAGAAACCCATCCGGTAAAATCTTGCGCCGTGTGCTCAAAGAACAGGAGCAGCAGAGGATGGGCCAGCCTTAAGAGCAGAGATAACTGCGCTCCAGCCCCAGGAGAGAGTTGTCAGGAAAGCTGAGGCGAGGAGAACTCACCAGGGTATGCCTTTGTGCCCAATACAACTCACTTAAGGCCAAATCCAAGGTGCATGAATGGTGGGCACGGGCCGATACATCGCAATGCCATTCAAATAAGGCTTGGGGATGGAGGGCGTAGGGACAAGGGGCGGACGCGGCGGTCGATGGGGGGCCTTGTGCTTGTCCTCGTCCGGTGGGATGTCCAGAACCCCCAGCAGGACAGGCACAAGGCCCCCGATACCTGTCCCCCAGACAGGGTGTCCGCATCCCCTCGTCCCCCTGTCCCTACACACACGGTGTCGCCGTTCATTCTTATTTGAATGGCATTGCGATTTATCGGCGGTGGCGGCGATTATTACCTGCTATTACCTGTCCCCCGGACAGGGTGCAGGCAGGGTGCGCGCCCTACGGTTGGTTGCTACATCCTTACGTGAGTTGTATTGGGTCTTGGATAGGTTAAAATGCATTCGGCGGGGGAGTTTGTCCAGTGAAGTCGCCAATTACGAAGGCGGTATAAGGTCCATATAGCTGGTTAAAACCATTGCCGATCACATTCGTCATACCATACTGGAAATCAGTTGTTTTGTCACGGTCAATAATCAAGGCACGATTATTGTTTTGATCGGCAATAGCGATATCGCCATTGACCAATTGTACAGCGTTTGTCGGTGAAGGACTGGAATTGCTGTTGGATGCAGTATTGGTGAAGTATTGGAAGACTACGTGCTTGTCCGGCGTCACCTCAAGAATACGAGCATGACCAGAATCGGTGATCAGGGTATCCCCATTGGGAAGGCGGCTGGCGAAAGCAGCAAACATTAGCCCCTGGCTATATTGCCATACAATCTGACCGGCACGAGTGATCTCGATCACGCGATTATTGTTCTCATCGGCAATGAGAAGATGACCATTGGAAAGCTGTTCGACGCTATTGGGATTGTTCAACAGTCCGGCATGGGGGCCACCATACTGGAAAACAACCTTCTTGTTGAAGTTGTCGATTTCGATGACGCGCTCATTGGCCTGATCGACGACCATAATATTGCGATTGGGTAGTTGGAGGGCGAATACTGGAACATTCAACTGATTGGGGCCAGAGCCAGTGACGCCGGCCTGCCCGTATTGCCAGACAATGTGACCTTCCTGGTCAATGACAATAACTCGATTGTCGGAACAGCCGTTAGGTAAGCCGGGCACGGTATTTGCAGGAATGCCAGTTCCGGCTAGGAGAGTTAAGCCATGAGAAAGACGCTCGGCATCATTCAGTCCAATAATCGTACCGGGGCCAGGATTGCAGCGTGTCGATTGACCTGAGCCAAAGCTCCAAACGATCTTTTTGGTGCTACGGTCGACTTCAATCACGCGGTTATTGAACTGATCGGAGATCAGAAAGTTGCCCGGAGTATTGAAAGCACTACTCCCCGATGCATGGACAATGTGTGAACTCGAGATGGTGTAAGAGAACACTATGCCAGATAGGAAACAAACTGCGCAGACGAGCAACAAGCATGATAAGATGTGTCGTTTTGTTAACAACATGAGATGTACCTCCTGAAAAAAATATTTAGACCTCGTCTATTCTTACGTTACAGAGTTACACGCATCATTCTTGTTTTCGGGGCAGTCCATTGCATTCTTCTGCTAGATGGCCTATGCTTGCGGTAAGAAGTTTGCTTTTCTTTCCCATATTTGATTTATCCTACCGCTATATGCCACTATATTAAGGAGCTATTGCCATGGGACTGGTAGTTGAACATATTAGCAAGTCGTTCGCTCGATTTAAGGCCGTCGCAGACCTATCAATGGAAGTCAAAGAGGGATCTATTTTTGGTTTTCTGGGAGCAAATGGGGCAGGGAAAACGACAACCATGCGCATGATTCTGGATATCATTCGCCCTGATACTGGTCGCATCACCTGGGATGGTCAAGATGTACGTGAGGTAGCACGACGCAACTGGGGCTATCTGCCAGAAGAGAGAGGGCTCTACCCAAAGATGACGGTAGAGGATCAATTACTCTTCCTGGCACAACTCAACGGATTAACCAAGCGAGCCGCCAAAAATGTGCTGAACGAATGGCTTGACCGTTTTGAGATGAATACCAACCGCAAAAAGAAGATTGAAGAACTTTCCAAAGGTAACCAGCAGAAAGTGCAATTCCTTGCCACAATAATGCACGATCCAGCTATCCTGATTATGGACGAGCCATTTAGTGGTCTCGATCCAGTCAATGCGAATGTGCTGAAAGAGGCATTTCTAGAGATGCACAGTCGTGGTAAAACCATCATTTTTTCGACACACCAGTTGGAGCAGGTTGAGGAACTGTGTCAAGATGTTGTCATTATCAACAAAGGGCAGAGCGTCGTACAGGGCAATGTACAGGAGATTAAACGCCAGCACGGACGCAATGTCGTCCGTCTGAAGCTGGAAAATGATACGGAAGCCCGCTGGCTAGACGAGCTACCAGGTTTGCAAGTAACCAAACGGCGACAAGATTATATCGAAATGCGCATAGAGGCTGGCTTTGCTCCCAACCTCATCGTCGAGGCTGCATTAGAGCATAACGGTATCATTAGTCTGTTTGAGCTGGTTGAACCATCACTTACCGACATCTTCATCGAGCATGTTGGTAAAATCGCGTTACCAGACGCTCCTTCCACCGTTCCAGCATAAAGGGAGAGAAAGCAACGAAACGATGTTAAAGAATAGAACAGCACCACAAGAGGCCCCAGAAGAGCAGCACAGTGCGGTAGTAGGGCGATCAGGCGGGGCGGCCAATCAGAATACGTTGCGCAACATTTCCCTTATTATTAAGCGCGAGTATAAAAACCGTGTGACGCAGCGAAGCTTTATCATCAGCACTATTGTCATGCTGTTTTTGATAATCATCGGCGCGTGTGTCCCCACCATTATCGAATATTTTGTTTCAACCTCGAATACACAGACGAAAATAGCGGTAGTTAATAGTACAGGCAAAATTGCGGGGTTGCAAGGCAACGCACTGTCCCAGTATATTCAAGCCAATCTTAATGGAACAGCAAGCACGCAAAGCAGCAGTGCGAACACAGCAGGGCAAAGTACCTCATCAAGCCAACCACATTTTATAGTCACTGCGGGTACGAGTGATGCTAGCAGCAACCTGCAACAACAGGTAAAAAATGGCAACCTGAACATCCTGCTGGTAATTGATCGGTCCGCTAACCAGGATTTACGCTTTACCTATTATACCAATGCGGACAGCGCAAATGATGCAAACATAGCTCAGGTAGAGACCATGGCGGGGCAACTGAATTTCCTCGATAAAGCGTCTCGCCTCGGCTTGACCTCTGATCAAACGAATAGCCTGTTCGTGCAACCAGGATTTACAGTTGTTAACACAGGGCAAAATCAAGACCATCGTTCGGAAAGTTCCAGGATAGCCGGATACATTGTTGCATATGCAGGCGTTGTCCTCATCTTCATGGCAGTATTTCTCTATGGTGTCAGCGTAGCCACGGGAGTAGCGGAAGAAAAAGGCAGCCGCATCATGGAGATTCTGGTGAATGCAGCTACTCCATTTCAGTTGATGAGCGGGAAAATCATTGGCATTGGTGCGGCAGGCCTATCGCAAATGGCCTGCTTTGTTATCGTGGGCGTCGGAGCATTCTCACTACAACCCTTGTTACAAGCAGCACTGACAGGCCACGCAGGTGGAGGCTTGAGTATTGATATTGCCAGTATTTCTACTACGCTGCTTTTAGTGCTCCTGCTCTACTTTATCCTGGGCTTCTCGCTCTATGCGACACTCTTCGCGGCGATGGGGGCATTAGTAAAACGGCAAGATGAGGTCCAGAACGCGATACAGCCGCTCACATGGCTGTTCATGATTGGGTACATTGCCAGCTTTATTGGTATCTCGACACCGGATGCGACATGGATAAAGGTGATGTCGTACATTCCTTTCTGGACGCCTACCCTGATGCTTATGCGTCTGGGAGCAGGTACTGTGTCATGGTGGGAGATTCCGCTAAGCATTGTACTTATGATCATTGCCACCTATGTCTGTGCGTTGATCGCTGCTCGCATCTATCGCTTTGGGATATTGATGTACGGACAAAAGCCAGGTTTGAGGCAGCTTATAAAGATGGTACGTATGAAATAGGGATAGAATGAAAGGGTGTTAGAAAGGAATGCGCACATGAGTACTTATCCTCCATCTTCAGACAAGGCTTCACTTGCTTTTAACGCACAAACTCGCTCTGATCTTCATACCATGAACAATCGCGAACACACGGGACAGCTTTTATCGCACTTGATTGAACTGGCCCCTGATGCTATTCTTGTGCGCGATCAAGCCAGCGTCATCTTTTCCTGGAACCGGGGGGCAGAGGAATTGTATGGATGGACAGCCCAGGAAGCTCGTGGTCAGGTCACGCATCATTTGCTGCAAACTCAATTTCCACAGTCGCGCGAGGCACTCGATGCGATCCTCGCAAGTGGAGAGCAGTGGCAAGGGGAATTAATTCATACACGCCGCGATGGAACACTGGTTATCGTCGAAAGTCGTCAAGTGATGGTGCGCAATGAGCAGGACGAGCCTTACGCTATCCTCGAAATCAACCGGGATATCACAGAGCAAAAGCAGCGAGAGCGCACTAATCAAGAACATTTTCTGGCGGAGGTGAGCAAAATCCTGGCATCTAGCCTGGATTATCAGCAGACCCTTGTGACTATTGCGCATCTCGTGGTACCGCAGCTTGCCGATTGGTTTACGGTAGATATGGTGGATGGAGAAGGGAAGGTTGAACTCATTGTGGTCGACCATGTCGACCCGGACAAAGTGCAATGGGCTAAAGCCCTGCGCGAACGATACCCCATTGATCCCGCTGCTACCACAGGTACGCCTCAAGTTGTGCGTACAGGTAAAGCAGAACTTTACCCCTATATTTCTGATGAATTGCTTGTGGCATCTGCTCGTACGGAAGAAGAATTGACTATCGCACGCATGATTGGCTTCACTTCCATCATGACTGTTCCGCTGGTGGCGCGCGGAGAAACCATTGGGGCAGTGACGTTTGTGTCCGCTGAATCAGGCAGAAAATACGATGAACGTGATGTCACACTGGCGGAGGAGATTGGGCGTCGTGCAGGAATCGCCATTGATAACGCGCGCCTGTATCGAGAAGTAGGGCAAGCTCGCGATCAATTGGAGATCATCTTACAAGGTGTCGCCGATGGTATTATTGTCTATGAAAATGACGAAGAAATCGTCTATGCCAACGAAGCAGCGGCACGCCTGACAGGTTTCGAGTCAATTGCAACCATGTTGCATACCGCATCGGCTGACATACGAGCACAATTTACCATAGTTGATGAAAACAGGCAGCCATTTTCTCCTACCAAGCTGCCACATCGAAGAGTTTTGGCAGGGGAACGAACAGCCCAGGCGATTATAGGCTACGGCAACGTCAATGCAAGCGAGACTTTCCAGCCTGATCGTTGGGTGAATGTCACCTCGCGCCCGGTGATGAACGAGCAAGGAACAGTGCTCTTTGCCATCACTATCTTGCATGATATCACCGAGCTTGTGCTGGCTGAACATCGTAAAGACGAGTTCATCAGCATGGCGAGCCACGAACTCAAAACACCGGTGACAAGCCTCAAAGGCTTTAGTTATGTATTGCATCGGCACCTGGCAAAGCAGAAAGATGAGCAAAGCTTACAGTATCTTTCGCGCATGGATGCTCAAGTCATGAAGCTGACGAAACTGATCAACGAATTGCTGGACATCTCCAGGATGCAATCTGGCAAACTCGCTTTTCAGAATGAGCTGTTTGACCTTGATACCCTCGTACAGGAAACCGTGGCTGGGGTGCAGGCAACCACCGCAACGCACCAGTTGCATATTGAAGGGCGGACCGAGGCCCAGGTGCTGGGAGATAAAGATCACCTGGGGCAGGTCTTCATCAATCTGCTGACGAATGCAATCAAATATTCACCCAAAGCCAAGACTGTGCTCGTGCATCTTTCAAAAAACCAGGAGCAGGCCATCGTGAGAATACAAGACTTTGGCATTGGGATCGCCGACTCCCATCACGAGAAAATCTTTGAGCGGTTCTATCAAGTCACTGATCCCGAGGAGCGAACCTATCCAGGTCTGGGTATTGGTTTGTATATCTCTCATGAGATCGTTGATCGGCATCATGGTCGCATGTGGGTGGAAAGCAGTAAAAAAGGGCAGGGTTCAACCTTTACAGTGGCCTTACTTCT
>JBBQXY010000107.1:0-20656 GCA_038209195.1 Ktedonobacterales bacterium
ACTCCTTTCAGGGCGAGAATTTGACAAATACTCTGCAAAGGAGTATCATCTTTCTCAAGCCCATTCGCAACCATTCATCTGGAAGTACTACCTTTTTTCTACATTTGAATTACTTGCGACCCTCCCGTCAGGGATTGAAACACCGCCAGCCCATTCCGCCATTCCAGATCGCCCATCGTCTAAATGGTTGAGGATGCCCGTCTGGGATGGAAATATTTTCCATGTCATATACAATGCAGACATAACGGGAAGTCTAAATGGTTGAGGATGCCCGTCTGGGATTGAAACAACGTCATCCCGATGAGGGTAAAAACACCACCAAAGTCTAAATGGTTGAGGATGCCCGTCTGGGATTAGAGACATAAAGATACCCAGGTCATATGCTTTTGGTGCATAGACCTGGGTATCTTTATGGTTCGCAGCAGGTCATTTGTTTGTCTTCTTGCTGATTTGAATTTAGTTTCTACAGGATGAGGACAAGCACAAGGCCCAATACAACAGAGGAAGTACTATGGTCCTCTCTCACTTGGGTGCGAAACCGTGTTGTGGGCCAAACTTGCTCACATAGTACTGAAAGGAGGCTAGTGCGTCAATGCAGGCCCAACTTGTCCTCGTCAGTTCCTCGCGCCTCTTCTCCACCGCCACGATAGCTTTTTCTGGTCGGTCTGCCGCCAATTCGTCGAGCACTGGCTGAATGACGTTGAAGGTGTAGCCAGCGTCTCTGAGCAAAACCACGACGCGCAGGCGACGCATCTGTTGCTCGTCATAGAGGCGATAGCGACTGCCCTGTTCGCGAACCGGCTGCAAAAGACCCTGCTGTTCCCAGAAATGCAGCGCGGAGGCACGCACGCCCACCTGTTTGGCAGCCTCTCCCACGCGGAACAATTGAGGACGGGAAGTGCGAGGCGTCGAGGCGGATTGGGCAGCCAATGTACGCAGGGTGGAGAGCGTCTGCTCAATTTGGATACGTTTGCTGGCAAGCTCGGCGTGCCGTTCGTCGATTGTCGCAAGCGCGGCGGCAAGGTCGCCCCGATGAAGCGCTTGCATGATCGCTGACGTTCGCGGCCAGTCGTAGCCCCGAACCATGCTTTTTACAACTTTGAGTGCCGCAAGATGCTGTTGCATGTAGAGGCGATAGCCACTCGGACTGCGCTCTGCTTGCGGGATCAAGCCATTGGCCTCATAATTGCGGACTTGTTGAACACTGATATGTCCCGCCAGGGCGAGATCGTGAGTACGTAGATAGGAATGAACTGTCATGTCAAACTCCCAAGTGCTATGAGAGACTTCTTGCAATCCACACTCTTCTTTCTACCACATCTGACAAGCACATTGAGCCCTTAATGAACAGTAACAAGATAAACTGGCCATCCGTAGGGCGCGATTTATCTCCGCCTATACGCATTAAGTTAAGCCAAAGATCGCAGTTTCCAGGGCGACCGCAAGGGTCGCCCCTACTATATACCATTGGCCTTTCTCTTTGCAAAGCGGCTCGCCGAGCCGCCTCGGGTCTAGTAGGGGCGACCCTTGCGGTCGCCCTGGCGGGGAATTGAAGTGCTTAGCAATCCTTAACTTAATGCGTATGGGCGGCGATAAATCGCGCCCTACGCTCGTTTGCCGAGCATTAATTATAAGAACCGATGCGGCGGCGGCTCTCGAAGGCGTGTTTGTAGTAGACAATTGCCTCAGGCAATTGCCCGCGTTCGTCCAGCAGTTGTGCGTACAGTGCCGAATGATCAGAGACTTCTTCATCGAGCCGTAAACGTTCTAACATTGCCAGTCCCGCTGCGAAATGTTTATCCCCCTCTTCATACTGTTTTTGCGCATAGTCGATGCGCCCCCAGATGAGCAGAGCCTCGGCGGCAATTCGCGTATCGCCAAAAGGCTCGGCTAGTTGAGCAGCTTGCTTCGCGAGCTGCTCTGCTTGCGCAATCTCTTTCCGTTGCAGATACGATTCCGCGAGTCGGATAATGATACTCGCTTGGGAGAGTTCATCTAATTCATGACTTTTCTGCTGCAATGCCTCTTCCAAAAATGTCTGTGCTGTCTTCTGGTCGCTTTGCACTAGGGCACGACCAAGAAAATAGTAGATGTCGCTTTTCACAAGTGTTTTTGCTGGTTGCTGATAGAGGTACAAACACTTGTGCGCATATAACGACGCCAGATGGAGTTCTTGCGCCTGACTATAGTGTTGAGCGATAGTCCAATATGTCGCTTGTAGTTGCTCTTGCGAAGAGAGGTCTTCCGCCAGCACGATGGCCTGATTGAACATGGTGAGCGCGGCGTTGAAATCGTTCAAGTTGGTGTAATGTTGACCCAGATGGTTATACACCTGGCAAAGGAAAAATGGATCTGCTGGCTGTACATCTTTCAATAATTCAAGACAGCGGTGATGGGCCTGTAGCGCCTGCTGATGATTATTCATCGTGGCATACGCCATACCCAGGAGGTTAGTGGCATGCAGCCGACTATAGTAATCGTTGTGCTCTACTGCCAGTTTTTCTACTTCCAAAAGAGCGTTCTCACAATTTTGCACTTCGGCACTGAGGAAATAGGCCCAACCCAGCAGATACTGGTGACGTATACGTTGTTGAGCGTGCAACATGCGCGCAGGGAGCTTCTTCAATTGGGCAATGGCCTCTGTCGCCGTGCCGCTTAAAATGCTGATTTGCGCTTCTATTAATGCTAGTTCGGTTCCGATCTCATCGTCAAAGGGAGGGGTGGCGGCCTGGCTGTTGCCGTTCTCGCCTTGTGACTGTTCCAGCAATAATTGTGTTGAAGAAAGTTCGAGGCGGCGGGCAAGAATCTCCAAAGCCCTCAAAGAAGGATGAATTTGACCGCGTTCTATCGCGGATATGTAACTAACCGAGAAATCGGGAGAAGCGAGTTGACTTTGTGTGTATTTTTTAGCCTGACGCGCTGCTCGTAGCTTGGCTCCAACAGATTGCCCCATTTGTCTGTGCGCATGGTCTGTTGACATGGTAGCCTCCTCTTTACATATTGTAAAGGCGAATTTACATTTTAATAGGAACTATCTAATAGAATAAATTGACAAAGGTATGGTTAAGGACATTGTAAATTATATTAATGTTTTGTGTCAATAACTTAGTATCAATTTATGCTAAAGACGTATTTATACGTTCTTTTCCTGAGAAATATGAACAGTTTTTTGATTAAGAATGCTCTTTTCGATCTCCCTTGCCTATGGCCGCACGTAACCAACATCCATCGAATATATCAGTAGGGCGCGATTTATCGCCGCCACTGCCGATTTATCGGCCCGTATCCGTCTCTTGCTTCGCGCCCTACAGGGTAGTAGCGGCAAGGCAAGATATGCTACAATGGCTGCAAGGGAGTATATACGAGAGAAGGATGTTTGTTTGACTGTGCAGTTCGATGGGCAGCGCTATAGGGCGATAGCTGCCGTTTTTTTGCGCTTAGGGATTATTGGTTTTGGTGGGCCACTCGCACATATTGGTCTAATGGAAGACCAGTGTGTCGTACGACGCAAGTGGCTCTCGCGTGAGGCCTTCCTGGAGGGATTAGCAGTCTGTAATCTGCTGCCCGGCCCAACCTCGACACAACTATCGATGTACCTCGGCTACATACGTGCAGGAATAATCGGTGGCATCATCAGCGGGTGCTGTTTCATCGCCCCTGCTTTTGTCTTAGTGATGATTCTGGCCTGGGCCTACCTGCACTATGGCACCTTACCCGCCGTTGGCGCACTCTTTAGCAGCATTGGTCCTGTAGTGGTAGCCATTATTGTCAATACCCTTTACCGTTCCGGTCAAACCGCACTGAAAACTATTTCAAGCTGGTGCATCGCTTGTGTCGTTTGTATCTTCGTGCTGCTCCAATTGTTGCCGCCATCAGTGAACTTGGTGGCTATTTTGCTGGCTTCTGGCCTGGTTGGTATGCTCCTCTATCGGAAACCGACTTCGGCACCAGAAAAACCAGCGGAAGTAAAGGAACCATCCCAGTCAGGGCCATCCACGAACATTAAAAGTATAACGATTCTTCCTCTATTGACAGTCAGGACGCTACTATATTATCTGCCATCAGATGTATCGCTACTGCTTCCGTTGGCACTGGTCTTTTTGAAAATAGGCGTCTTAATGTTTGGTGGGGGCTTAGTAGTAGCTCCCCTCCTGCAACAAGAGCTTGTCAACGGACCACACTGGCTGACCACCAAACAGTTGCTGGATGGTTTAGCCCTGGGGCAATTGACGCCTGGGCCAGTCACAGTCGTTGCCACTTTCGCGGGATACGCCGTCGCTGGGCCGATGGGCGGTGTTGTAGCAACCGTTGCTGTATTCCTTCCTGCGTTTGTCCTGGTCTTGGGACTTTCGCCCGTGTTGCTACGTATACGCAATGTACCGCTAGCGCAGGGGTTTCTAAAGGGCATTACGGCTGGCGCTTTAGGGGCAATTGCCGCCGCCGCAGTTTTCTTTGGACGCACTGCCTTCGTCGATGTGCTAAGCGTAGCAATTGCCGTGGTCAGCTTGCTTTTACTGCTGCGTTGGAATATCAATACGTTCTTCTTAATTGGCGGGGCAGCGATGATTGGACTGCTGCGCACGTTCTTATAAGTATTTCAGAGAAAATGAGGCGAATATGTTTCGTTTTTTGACAGCAGGCGAGTCACACGGCCCCTGTTTAACCATGATCGTCGAAGGGTTGCCAGCCGGTTTAGCGGTTGAAAAAGCCATCATAGATGCCGACCTGCGGCGGCGGCAGGGTGGCTATGGGCGCGGTGGTCGCATGAAAATTGAGAAAGATGCCGTGCGCTTTCTATCGGGTGTCCGCCACGGCAAAACGCTTGGTTCGCCCATTACACTCCAGGTTGAAAACCTCGACTGGGTGAATTGGGAGGAGCGCATGAGCGCGGCACCAGTGGAAGCCGCTATAGAACCTGTCACGCGCATTCGTCCCGGTCACGCAGACTTTACGGGCGCCATGAAATATGGGCAGCAGGATTTGCGCAATGTCATCGAGCGTTCCAGTTCGCGCGAAACGGCGGCCCGCGTTGCCGTGGGTGGCCTGTGTCGCCAATTTTTGAGCGTCCTGGGTATCGCCATCCATAGTCATGTGCTCTCAATTGCCGACGTGAGCGGAGAGACATCACGCGCACTGACCGCTGATGCCTACCCTGACAGTATGTGGGAGGCGGTCGAAGCCTCGCCCATGCGTTGTGCCGATCCCGCTTTGACGCAGAAAATGATCGAGCGCATCCTGGCAGCAAAACACGAGGGCGATACGTGTGGCGGCACCTTTGAGGTGGTCGCGCTGGGCGTCCCCATCGGTCTGGGCAGCTTCAGCCAATGGGATCGCCGCCTCAGTACACGGCTGGGCATGGCTATGATGAGTATTCCATCGGTCAAAGCTATGGAAATTGGCACTGGTTTTCAAGCGGCACAAAGCACAGGCTCCCATGTTCATGATGTCCTGCGGCACAGTCCAGATGGCAGTTGGTACCACCTGAGCAACAATGCCGGCGGCATTGAGGGCGGTATCACCAATGGCGAGCCGCTGGTAGTGCGTGTTGGCGTCAAGCCTATCCCAACGCTTGCCCACCCCCTGCCATCCGTAGACCTGGCAAGCGGAGAGAATATAGAACAGAGCCGCTACGAACGCAGCGATGTCTGTGTCGTGCCAGCCGCTGGCGTCGTCGGCGAAGCCATGATGGCTATCGTCCTGACCGAAGCCTGCCTCGAAAAATTCGGCGGCGACAGCCTCCCCGAACTCGAACGCAATTATCGCTCTGCCATCCTGTAGAAAGCTAGGGCGACCGCGAGGGTCGCCCCTACTATACACGCAGAACATACATAGCAGGTAACGTAGTATAGTAGGGGCGACCCTCGCGGTCGCCCTGGCAGCTCTGTTACCTACCTTGCTTGCCAATCGACAATAACAATGATACACTTTTCCGGCATATAGCAATCAGTGTGACATTCGACAATATGAACCGAGGAATTATGGTATGAACATAAGCGGAAGTATACGCAAATTGACCCAACTGTTTATCGTCCTCTTTATTGCACTCAGTGCTGGACTGGTCTACTGGCAAGTCGTCGTCGCCCAGCAAGTCACTTCAAACATCCATAATAACCGCCATTGTCTCACCGATAATGCGCCTATACGAGGGCGCATCTTTGACCGCAACGGCGTTTTACTGGCCGACTCAGAGCCATCCACTACCATCTGTGGCTACCAACGGCACTACTTCCTGAAAAACTATCCATCGCTCGCCGGTTTACTTGGCTACTACATCAGTCCGCTTTATGGCTCATCAGGTATCGAAAAACAATATAACAACTACCTCAATGGCACGGTAGGCTTAACCGCCCTGAGTAATACTTTGAATCAGACATTGCATCGGCCTCCCGTAGGCGATGACATCTATCTCACCATTGATGTGCGCATGCAACAGCAGCTCGATTACGGCTTTGACCACTTTGTGCAGCCCCCCGACGGATTTTTCATCTATAAAACTGATCGCGGTTCCGCCATCATCTCCAACCCGCATACTGGCGAGATTTTGGGTATGTTGAGCCGCCCAACCTTCGATCCTAACCGTATCGCCTCCGGTGACCTCAACTACTTCAATGCCCTTGAAAGAAATCCGGAGCAGCCGCTTTTGGAGCGCCCTATACAGTCTAAACTGGTGACTGGCTCGATCTATAAAACAGTCACACTGATGGCAGGTTTGGATTCCAGCAAAGCGCACCTGGATGACCCATTCACCCAGCAGCAGGCGTTGGGGCCAGTTACCGTGGGCACGGGCGACCAGACAGAAGTAATCGGCCCTAATGGGAACAACATTCAGCAATATACCAAAAATTTTCCTGTCACACTACGGTATGGCTATACCCATTCGGACAACGTCATCTTCGCCCAAGTTGGTGTGGAAACAGGCTTGAGCACCTGGATGGATTATAACAGCCGTTTCTACGTCGGCAAACAGATTCCATTCGATCTGCCAGTCACCCCCAGTACTGTGACCCCGCTCAATGGCAAGCCGCTCGGCATCAATGGGCTGGCTGAAAATGCTTTTGGACAGGGCGTTGTCCTAGCCACGCCTTTGCAAATGACCATGTTCGATAACGCTGTCGCCAATAATGGCGTGCTCATGCGCCCTTCTCTGATTATGAAAAGCGTTGATCCTAATACGGGCGCGACGGTCTATTCAAACCCGCAACAAACATTGGGTACGCCGATTTCTGATACAACCGCCAGTCAGGTACGCGATGCTATGTACGGTGTCACGCAATGTGGCTCCGGTAAGTATGGCGCAACGCCTGCCCTGGCACCCAAATTGGACACATCCCCCTACGCCATTATCTCCAAAACAGGCACCGGTCAGGTTCCCAACGTCAACGGCGTCACGCAAGGGGCGAACGGCTGGCTACTAACGCAAGCACCATATCAGAATCCGCAGTTGACGATTGTGGCGATGAAAGAGAACGGTGGTGAAGGTGGCTCCATCGTTGGCCCGATGATCACCAATGCCTACGATAACATCTTCTCCAACATCATGAAGATCCCAACGGCACCAGCACCCGATCCAACCTTTTGTTCAACATCAGGTTTGTTGCAAAACTAATGCGAAGTTGATACGCAGCTCATACGTTACCTGGAAGGCGTTGCGTTCATGCACTTATTCAGTGTGTTGTAGTGCCTTCCAGCAGGTATCACAATAGCCCGCCGCAACCAGATCGAGGGTCAAACCGTGATAATGGTATTGATTCTGGAGCGACTCGTGCAAATTGCCCAGCAGCGAATCTTCCAGGTGAATAACTGCGCGACAGCCCCGACAGACGAGGTGATGATGGGCAGTACCCTCCGCCGCTTCATAATGAGGTTGTTCTCCTGGCAGGTGATTTTCGCGCACCAACCCCAATTCACGCAACAACTCCAGCGTACGATAGACAGTAGAGAGGCTGACGTAAGGATTGCGCAGTTGGACACGTTCCATAATCTGATCAATGCTCAGGTGCCCATCCACCCCATCAGCCTCCTGGATGACACTTAAAATCATGTGCCGTTGTGGCGTGAGCCGATACCCCCGCTTGCGCAACGTCTCGTTACTCGATTTGACATAATGATGCATCTGCAACCCCTGTCCATAAAATGGTGAACTCTCTCCCTATGGTAGCACCGCTGTAAACAGGCGTCAACGCACCCCGAAAAAACCTTAAAAGCCATACCATACACAACAAATGCGCCTTCCAACGTTCATATGTAACAATACTGGGATTATTACTGCCTACAACACTGTCACAAGAAGGTGAAAATATGGTACATTGGGAACATCGATACTTGTTAGGAACTATGGTCTTTACGATTGCGGGCGACGTGGTACGCGACTTTGACGAAGAATACGAAGCCTGGAGCTGGTTAGAGCGCGATGGTTGGGGACTCGTGGCTATTGAGCCGCCTGACCCGGTACGCCCTGGCGCGTGTAAGTACTACTTCAAACGCCAGCAACCGCCACAATATCCAGCACGCGTATCCACCTCTACGGATGCTCACGCCACCGCACCCTATGAGCGAAGAGAGAAACGGTGAGTACATGTCGTTATCAGGCTACTGGCGTTCGCCACTCGACCCTGAACGTGTCATGCATGTCAACGTGACCCACTGGCACGATTATTACCTGTCCCCCGGACAGGGTGCGCCGCAAGTGCGTGAAGATTCCTTGACCGTCGAGGAACCTCTGGAAATACGTATCGCACATCGTAGCCTTGCCGTCATCATGCGCACCCCCGGCCACGACGCCGAATTAGCGATGGGCTTTCTTTTGACCGAAGGCGTCATAGCGCAGGCCACCGACATCCTCTCCATCGAAGACGAGATCGATGCCGATGGCCTGCCCCTCGCCAACGTGCTCAATGTCATGCTGCGCAACATCGCACAGCAGGATGCCATGCAGCCCCAGGCGGTAGCCTTTGAGCGGCATTTCGCCGTCTCCGCCAGTTGTGGCCTGTGCGGCAAAAATAGCATCGCCGACCTACTGATCTCTACCCCACCCCTTGCACCGAGCGACCTGCGCATCACTGCCACCACTCTCTACGAACTCCCCGCTCAATTGCGCTCCCAGCAGACCATCTTCAGCCACACGGGCGGACTGCACGCGGCCGGCCTTTTCACCGCCAATGGCAACCTCTTACTCTTGCGTGAAGACGTCGGACGGCACAACGCCGTCGATAAAATTATCGGTCACGGCCTCTTGCACAGCCCTTTCCCCTACACCCAGCACATCTTGATGGTCAGTGGTCGCACCTCATTCGAGATCATCCAGAAAGCCTTGCTCGCCCGTATCCCCTGTATCGCAGCCATCTCCGCCCCCTCCAGTCTAGCCGTCGAACTCGCCGACCGCTGCGGCATCACCCTCATCGGCTTCCTCCGCGACCACTCCATGAACGTCTATACTCATCCAGAGCGGATTGTATAAGGTTTGGATCGCAATTCCCCTTGCGAGCGTAATGACCTACTGGTATAATCCCCTTATACAAGAAAAATACGTGTATAGAAAGCCTTATTCGTTTCGTCCACGCTCATGGCAAAACTGGAAATAGTAACAGAAAACATCATATCTATGTCAATGCCAACGCCCGATCACCCTGATTACCTTAATCACCAATGGCAGACTTTTTCACCTGACGCGCACCTATCAGAAAACACCGTCCATGTGTGGCGAGCGGCTTTACCTACACCGGCCTCGCTTGTCCAGTACTATCAACGCTATCTTAGCGAAGATGAAATAACGCGTGCCGGCAAGTTCTACTTTGCAAAAGATCGCAGCTACTTCATTGTAGCGCACGGCATTCTCAGAATCTTGCTGGGTCGCTACCTGAACATAGAGCCGCGTCAGCTTCGTTTTTCTCTGAACGCCTACGGAAAACCTTCACTGGCATCATCTTTGCAGGGGCCGCCATTGAGCTTCAATATTTCCCATTCGCGCGACCTCGCACTGTTCGCTTTCACCTATGCCCGGCAAATCGGTGTTGACCTAGAGTACATACGTTTGGATGACGAGGTAAGCGTCTATGAACAATTGGCGCAACACTACTTCTCTCCCTACGAACGCACTGTGTTAAAGTCGCTTCCCGTAGAGGAAAAACGGCAAGCCTTTTTCCAATGCTGGAGTCGCAAAGAAGCCTACATCAAGGCCAAAGGATTAGGGCTTTCGCTCCCCCTCGACCTCTTTGATGTTTCCCTGCGACCAAACGAACCAGCGACACTCCTGCAAAGCCGTGAAAACCCACAAGAAGCGGCGCGTTGGTCAATGCGCGAACTCTCTCCCGACACCAGTTACGCCGCAGCTCTTGCCGTCGAAGGCACCAACTGGCAACTACACTGCTGGCACTGGGACAATCCATCGCCCGAATACTCCTTCTAACTCTAGAAAGCAGTAGGCAATATTCCATGACAAGAAAAGGAAACAACGCATTATATCCACGTATGATTATACAGTTGATCACAATACTCACTCTGCTTATCACTATCGCAGCTTGTAGTTCTTCCCCCCAGCCCAGTCCAGTTGTAACTGCTCCCAGGGGGTTTGTGACACGCTCTGGCACACAATTGCTGCTTGATGGTCAGCCTTTCCGCTTCGCCGGAGCCAATATGCACTGGTTAGGCTTAGATGACTCGACCGATTATCCCTCGCAGTTCAGGATAAACGATGGTCTTGATGCCGCACAAGCAATGGGTGCCACTGTGATACGCTCGCATGATCTTGGTATCTCAACGGGCTGTCCCAACTGCATTGAACCAGCGCTGGGCGTCTTTAATCAAACTGCTCTGGCCCATGATGATTACGTAATCAACGCCGCCAAAGCTCGTGGCATCCGCTTAATCATCCCACTTACGGACAACTGGCACTATCCCGCCGGTGGGAAGCATAATTTCACCGATTGGCGTGGCATTGCCGATGAGAACCAATTCTACTATAATGTTCTCGTCATCAGCGACTTTGAAACATACATCAAAACGCTCCTCGATCATGTCAATACCTACACTGGTGTTGCCTACAAAGATGATCCTACCATCATGGCGTGGGAGACGGGCAACGAATTACAGCCCCCGACGACCTGGACACAAACCATTTCAGCCTATATCAAAAGTATTGATCCTAACCATTTAGTGATTGATGGCAAAGCTGGCATAGACCCCAATGCCGCCAGCTTGACCAATGTTGATATCGTCTCTGACCACTATTATCCCAAGAGTCTTGCCGACCTAAAAAATGATGCCGCCTTTGCCATAAAAGTCGGAAAAGTTTTTTATGCAGGCGAGTTTGACTGGAATGATGCCAATGGCGGAGACCCTCTAAGTAGCTTCCTTGCTGCAATCGAATCCAATACCATTATCGCTGGCGATAGCTACTGGGAATTATGGTCGCATAACGATCAGTATGGCTACAAGAGCAACGATATACAATATACCTTGCACTATCCGGGTGATACCCCTGCAATGAGCGCAAGTGTCCAACAACTCCGCACCCACGCGTACCACATGAGGCAAATACCTGCTCCCGCGGTGGGTGTTCCGGATGTTCCCTTGCTGCACACGGTGCTAAAAAACGGCGCGAATAATGCGCTCATATGGAGAGGAACAGCACTGGCAGCCAGCTATAGCATCGAACGCTCTACCGTGGGGGCCAATGGCCCCTGGAATGTTATTTGCGACAAGTGTGTGACGGACCTGAGCCCGCCCTGGGTCGATGAAACGACACCAGCAGGCACCGTATGGTATAGAATAACAGCCTATAACGTGTCAGGGGTAGCCGGCCAGCCCTCCACCCCATATCAAGCCTGTGAAACCTGTGGCTTCCCCAGGTGTTTCCGCGTGAACGCTACCGTCATCCACATAAGGTGAGAGAAAAAACCCCATATGCCGGATGTTTTTACCGCCACTGTCAACCAATGTTGATCTACATCCACCTCGAGGCGGCGCAGGAGGTACGGATTGCTGTATGGTGTATTGAAGCCATACATCGTCGTGACTGCCCAGGTGTATCCTGCTTCCTGCACCGCTCGCAGCCCATTTTCGCCAATATGTTCGCGCTGACCCACCGGATAGGCAAACGTACGCACCGGATGACCTAATTGCTGCTCAAGTACCACTCGGCACTCCTGTACCTCGCGTTGCGCTTCCGTAGGGTCAGTCAGGTAGCCTAGAATGGGGTGGTGCATCGTGTGCGCGCCGAACGAAATCCAGCCACTGTCTTGCATCTCCTTTGCCTCTTGCCAGGTGATGGGTAAAGCGGCCTTTTCTGCCAGTGAAGCCTCCATTGGTACTTGCAACATTTCATGCACAGAGGTCAGGAACTGTTCTCGTTCTGCCACCGAGGCAGCATGACGTGTACGCGCATCTATCGCCTCTGCCAGAGCCTCACGCTGATCCACGTTATGCAGGTCATAGGCGTGTCCTGCAAGTGTTGCTTTCTCCACCCGTGTCTGCTCTGCCAGATACTTCCCCTCTTCCCACCAGAAACGATGCCCATTTTCAATATAACCAGGTATCAGAAAGATGGTGAGAGGCACATGCAACTCTTGTGCCAGCGTGAAGCCATACGTGTAGTTATCATAGTATCCGTCATCGAAGGTCAATACCAGCGGTGTCCGTCGATCTCTGCGCGGGTGTTTTCTTTTATGGGGCGTGTAGAGCTCTTCCAGTGCCTCTTCAAGATGCAGGACGCGGTAATGTCGGCGCAAATAGAGCATATGCCGACGCAGGTCTCCTCCATCCGCACGATGGTAATTGAGAATAACAAGGCTATTGCCCGCGTACCGTTTCCACCAGCGGACGAGCTGTACCAATCCGCTATAGTAAAAGCAGGCTGCAACAAAAGTATCCAGCCGTTTCAACGAAACAAAACTCCTTCCTCGCGTACAATTCAATGTAACTCTACCTGCTTTGTTTCTCTTCATTTGAAAATCCGCCTTCGGCGGCGGGAGGGTGAAGGAGAACTAGGGCGCAGCCCTAGAACCCAGTCAAGGGGCTGCTGCCCCTTGCATCCCTGCTTGCCAAATGTAGAGGAACAAGCACTATCACCCAGAAGGATGTAGGGTCAAATGAACATTCCGATACACCGTCTGCGGCTGGTCTAAGCGGTAGAGTTGTGCTTCGATATACAAACTATGTGTACCGTTTTTCTGTATTGAAACCACCTGATTCCACGTTTGCTGTGGCTTCAGGACGACTGACGACCAGATGCGTACCAATTGTCCGTTCATCGTTACCGTGACGCGGTACGTTACTGTCGTATCTTCAAAGCTGCGCACCCCCAGATTTACCGTACTGCTTGTGCCAGTCTGCGCCGCCGGAAGCATCCAAAGTTGTGTAAAGCCTGGGTGTGTCTGTTGTTCCACACCGATTACAGCGTACAACACTGAGAGGGTTGCCATGATAATAGCCAGAGCTACGAGATAGGCAGAGATGTTTAACCCTCGCCGCCTTGGGAGTGTTCCTTGTACCTGCGCTTCTCTTACCTGCACTCTGCGCCGAACATACGCAGCGAAAAGCGAGAACACAGTTGTTAACAGCCCCAGCAACACTGCCCATGATAGTGCTTGCAATCCCCCCGGTAACACATTCAGCAGAAGTCCACCTAATATAGCCAGTGCCAGACTAAGAGCTAGACTGAGTACAAGGCGGTACGTACTATTGAGCAGTTTTTGGTGGAACACAGCTTCGACGAGCGTATAGCCTGGTAATACGAATAGCAGCGGTAGTGCCAGGATAGTGCCTATCATGACAGGGCGATTGGGCAACAATGCCCATACGACATTCATCACTGCAATGAACTCAATCACGATCAGATCAAGGTTGTTACGGCGCATGAATAAGCCCTCCCGCGTCATACAGTACAATGCTGCCGCTATCGAATACGCGATTGATCTGGGGCACCGTGTTGAATTTTGTCAGCGCTGTCACACTAACCGGAGTGGTGTACTTGTACGCACCAGGCTCTCCCTCATTAAAATAGAAACCTACAAAGGGGAGTGCCGTGCTTAGACGTAAATCAACGACAATATAACGCACCTGGGCTTGTTGTAACACTGCTATATCATAAGGGCTCAAGGTTGGTGAGAGGAAAATCGCTTCATCATCTATTTGGTCCTCCGTGGGAGTTACCAGATGTTGGTTGCCGTACACGCTCATCAACAATTGGTTGATGCGATCAGTCGTCATACGGTTGTTTGGTCCGAGATACGAACTCGCCCACATCGCTGATTGTATACCCTCTGGTTCAATGGAACGCTCATCAGCGGATACCAGGTAAGGACCAGGCAGAATCGACGATATCGCGCCGTTCCCTAAAATGAGGCTACCTAGAAATACAATTGATAGCGCACAGGTCAGCACTGCTGTATGTTTCCAATTGAGCCATTGCGTCGGCCAGAATTGTGCGATGAAGATAGCTAACACACAGGCAACAGCGAGAAAAAGAAACGCTGATGAGCGGTCTGCAATCTCAGCACCAGCATTTGTCAACCTGAGCGCCTGGCTGACCGGGTAACCGAGTGAAACGATACCCAGCATCCATACAAGCGCATTGGAACGATAACGTAGCCAGAGGCAGAGCAGACCAAAGGGCAGGGGAAATACCAGTAGTGCCACAGAAGAGATCGTCAGGAACCGCTCCCATAGAGGCGTCGGCTGACCGGAGAAGGTGACGAACAACTGCTTTCCTCCACCTGTACCATTCAGCAACCGCGTCAATTGATTGAAGGCGACTTCAAAAGCTGAGGAAAGGTAATTCACCACGGGATTTCCAGGAAAGCTCATCCAGAGCAAGGATAGCATAACCCCAAACAGAGCAGCCCAGAGTAGAGGCGATTTTCGTAGTCGTCCTTTCAACGGATAGCTGTGAGCGGGACGTTGTAAAGCGTAGAGTATCGCCCAAAGTAGCAGAAAGCTATCGAAGATATAGTCCGTTATATGGTGGGTAACAGCAACTGCTGCTAATAGAATGCATGCTATAAGCGTTATTCTGAGACGGCCATTTTTATGCGTTACATGCTGTGCTATGACGTACAATACGAGGGTAGCAAGCGGCAGCGCCAGGGATTCGTAAGCAAATTGCGTATCAAAAAAGAGAAAATGGGGATTTGTCATATACAGGATCATGGCAATTCCTGCTATGCGTGCTGACTTTGTGATCAACTCGTACAGCAAGAAAAGGGCTAAAACCATGATCATACGCGCTACACCTACCACAATAGTACCTGAGATAAAGGTGTTCAATCCACTCAGTTTAGTTAGCCCTTCTGTCACAATTTCAAGGCCGGGGAAAAAAGGGCTAACAGGAAGCAAGGTATTATTGCTAAAAAGATGTCCAGTGCTAACAATATCATTGACTGTACGCCAGTGTAAGAATTCATCAAAATAGGAAAAGTAGAGCGGACTATACATGACGTTCACGAGATAGAAAGCGATGCCTGTTACACAAAGTAGGCTGATGCGCTCAAATCGTGACGCTGTCGGCGCAATAAGCCGTATCAGGGATGGCACAAAAATCAAGAGTAGACCAAACACGAAAAAAAAGGTTGCTCCACTGGCGATACTACCGCCATCACGCGCACCTGTATAAGCATAAGCTACTGAGAACACGCCCAGTGAATTTAACAGTGCCACCAGCGGCAACCATCCCCAGTTAGTCGTGGCCTCTGTTTTCAGAAATGCGTAGCTAGCACGCACCATTTCCGGTTCGGGGTCACCCGCTCGTCTGAGTAGCGCGGTAACAACATACTGTAGTGGCCTTGGCAATTTGCCCAGCACTTTGTGGTAAATGGTCTTGCGTGCGGTTGTTGCTGGAATATCGGTAGCATGCCTCTGTAACGTTGATGATAAAGGTACCTTTATCAGCTTAACATGGGCAGCATTCAGTTGGTGCCCACATTGTGCGCAGTAGTGCGCATAATCGGGCATTCTTTCTGTACATGAAGGACATGGCTGTGTCGTATCCCTGGTATCAGGTTCATCATAGAGGTGGTGTCCACATTGCGCACAGTAGCGTGCGTAATCAGGCATTCTTTTCTTACACGATGGACACTTTTGCATTCTATCCCTCAAAAAAATGTGTAACATGTGTTCCGGCTCTGTAGGGCGCGCACCCTGTCCGGGGGACAGGTAATAATCGCCGCCCTACGGTACAGGCATAATCTCTTGATACGTTTGCTCGATTCGCGGGACAACTGTTTTCGCCTGGAACTTGACAACTCTTTGCTTCCCCTTGGCGCCCATTCGCTCGCGCAGCTCAGGGTTCTCCGCTAAACGCTGTATCGCCTCACCTAGCTCCCGTTCATCTCCGGGCGTAACCAGCAATCCCGTCTCGCCTTCGGCAACGATGTCGGGTAGACCTCCAATACGCGAAGCAATCACAGGGCGGCTCATAGCCATCGCCTCGATCGCCACAGTCGGGCAAGAGTCAAAAGAACTGGAAGGAGTTAGTGCTATGGCACTGCGGCTCCACGCGCTCATTACGGCAGCATGCGGCCAGCTTTGTAAAACGAGTATATTGGACGGCAAATTCTCAGCAATGTGAGCTGACGGTCGCCCAATCAGTACCAGCGGTACCGCCGTCCCTAAGGCGCTATATGCTCGCAGTAGGACATCCTCTCCTTTTCCGCGTCCCATATCTCCCACAAAGAGTAGAAACGTGCTTGCTGGTAGTTGTTCCAGCAAGGGATCGGTGTCGTCATATAATTCATCCACATTATCTGGAACGAAATTTGGTATCACTTTATAAGGTAGCCGGTGTTTAGCCAGTTGCGTAGCATTTGCCACCGCCTGGCTGACTGGCAGGAACATATCAACGATGGAATGTTCTATTCTTCTTCCCACTCCGTTAGCCAACGTTATTGGGACACCTCTGGCCATACCATAATGTTCGGATGCGCACGTTAAACACTTCGTCAAACCTGGCCCACTGCACACGGCGCCTTGATGCTCGAAACTCTGCTTCGCGCAGACAAGGCTGCAATCGTGAAGCGTGACAACAAGCTTTGCTTTACTCCATAGTTTCAGCGGCGTAAATGAATGTACCATCCAATTATGGGCATGAACGATGTCAGGGCGTTCACGCGTGATAATAGAGCGTAGTTCTCGCATCGCTCCTGGATCAGGAAATGGCGGCGCGTGCCGCCTTGCTTTTTCGCTGAAAACAGCATCCATGTGTTGCAGCGAGGCACCAATACGGTAGACGCGCACTCCTTCATCGCACTCGAATACTGGCAGGCCCTTCTGCCAAAATGTAGCCACCGCAACATCATGCCCCCGTGCTACAAGTTCGATGCTGAGGTCCCGCACATAGCGTTCTTCCCCCCCCCCAAAAGGTCGGTAAAATTGGGCGAGCATTAAGATACGCACTGCTTCCTCCCAATTGTATCCTCGGTATTCTCGGTATCTGCAGTCATCCGAATACTTTTTCTTTTCTGCGTGACCTCATCTCCAGGAATCCGAATACTTTTTCTTTTCTGCGTATCCTCATCTTCAATATTCTGAATACTGTCTCTTTTCTGCGTATCCTCTGGCGTGGATGGTTGGTTGAAGCGGGCGGCTTTGTACACGGTGCCAGACATACAAATTGCTTCAATTACCAGTGCAATAACATAGCCCAGGCTTAATCCCGGCAACCCACCAAGATGAACACCTATAACCACGAAGCTCAATTCAAGAATACCACAGGCTAGCAGAGGCAACATTGTTTGGACTAAGTGCTGCTGAATACGGCGTATGGTGATAAAGTGATTTTTGATAATCGATGGAAAAACTGTCAGACTCAAAATGCGCAGAGGCAACACTGCCTGTTCGGCGTAATCGTGACCGAATACCCCCAACACCTGTTTTGCACTGAGTTGCAATACAAGATTTGCTAGCACACAGATCACGAAGGCAACGCTCATGGTCAAGCGCAGCTTGTGCGCCAGTTTGGCTGGTTGTGCAGCACTTTCCGCGTACAGCACAGTCGAAAGAGCCAGGGAGGTGACGGCGAGAAAAGTAGTAATCATCCAGGCAATATAATACCAGGCATTCGCCCTTGTTGACAGTAAGGCTGTCACAAATATGGGCAATGCTAACGCGGGAGCCTGAATGATCAAATTGAGCAGGTGATGCTGTAGTGCCGCCCCTTTTAGTGTACGCAGCAATCCCCAATGCGGCAGATATTTTTTGCCAGACCATCCGCGTTTCACTAGCACGAATACGGCGAGAACTCCCAGTGAGAGCACATTACCCAGCGTCCATGTATTATAGATCGCCAACCCTACGGCATGTGACAGCCAGAGACCAGTCCCAAGCAGCGCAACCAGTTTTATCACCGCGAAAAGCATATTGCGCCAAAATTGCCATTCGCCGCGCAGAAGGCCGATCAGCGCCTGGTCAAGCACTAAGGTAATTGAGTTTAAACTCACCCCAGCGGCGAAAAGCAAGATAGCTGGCAATCCAGCACTCAAGGGCCGGAAGTCAGTCGAAATAAATGGCGCAATCAACGTGAAAATAATACCTGCCGCTCCCCCCACTCCACCAACAAGGAGGAGTGCAGCACTGATAAGCGACATTTCATTTCCCGGATGGCGTCGCAACTCGCCAATCAACAAGGTTCCCAGGCCCAATATACACATGCTGCCAAGCAGCGTCATCGCCGAGATTGTAGCTGAGGCGAAGCCTATCGTTTCAGGGGGGAATAGTCGCGCTGCTGCCCACCAATAGACAAAACCAAGTAGTGATGTCCCCGCTGTCGTGCCAACTAATGACCCGGCATTCAAAAACATCACGCTATTCGTTTTTAACCATTTATACACGACGTTTTTCACGCTGTTCCTCTTCCTGCGCCAGGAAACTTTGATATGTAGTGCCACCCCTTGTGGGCGCCAGTTTGGACGTTGTAATTGGCAACCCCACCTTACTCATAACACGCGTTGACCAGCGTTGCCGTACATACGCCAATGGTCCATGCAGCATTCCTGCTCGCTCAAGTTTTGTGAGCTCTTTGGGATAGTATGATGTTTTCTTTTTGTTCTTCGATGAACGATTACCAAACGTGAAGTAGAGGCCGTAAGGCACCTTGCTGGCAAAATCAAACAGTAATCGCGGAGTATCATAGATATTTTTCGTGAGATACGCTGCTAACCCAACACCATAGTTATACATTTGCTGGCGTAAACTTGTATAGTCGCGACGATGAAGGTGATACACCAGTGCTGATGGAGTGTACACTAATGTGTGACCTCGCATAATGACCTGAAAGAAAAGTGCCAGGTCTTCACCGGCTCGTGCTGGAACTCCTGGCCCAAGAGCAGGATCAAATCCATTGACATTCTGCAGGAAGGCCGCAGTGAAAGCCGCACAGACTCCAGAGCCAAATTGTCCCGCCGTATAAGGATGCAAGGGCATTTTAGGATCATGTTGTGCCTTATCAAAGCTGCGGCGGCTAAAATTCTTGCTGAATCCGCCATATTCCTCGAACCAGAACTGTGACGGAGTTTCAAGTTCAAGCGGGAGGATGAGACCTGTGACGCACGCGACATCCTGCGCACTACTGAAAGCCCTGACCAACTCAATCAACCAGTAGGGATCAACTACCGCATCGTCATCGGTAAAAGCCACTATCTCTCCCCTGGCTGCCATAATGCCGCGATTCCGTGCCGCAGAAGCACCTGGACGTTCTTCACAGAGATAGCGCATAGACGGAACGTCGCGGTAGGTTTGCCGCATAAAATTCGCGGTTGCCTGTGTTTGCGGCGCGTTATCTACGACGATGATTTCATATGCCGGGTAATCTAAGGACATAAGCGATTGTAAACAAGCACGTAGTTGTTCGATACGCTCGTGGGTTGGAACAATGACGCTCACGAAGGGTGCAGCAGCAAAAAACTTCTGCCGCTCCTCAATACAAAGAGGCGTAGCCGCACTGCCTAACCCCTGCGCATTCAGCCCGCTTACCGATGGTAGTCCGTCTTGTTGCAAATGCGCGAGAATCGCTTCTTCTAGGGAGTTCCAGATGTCCTGAGCATAGATAGTAGGAGACGTCTCGCACGTGTCTAACGCTAACTCCAACATACCGAGCGGTTGCGTATGCAGCCGAACAAAGCAAAGGGCGCGTTTATACGTTTGACCTGTTTCCTCATCATAAGCTGATATTGGTGGCAGTGGTCGCCCTAGTTCGACTTCCACTATGCGCATTGGTTCATAGCTTGGTGTTCCCGGTGCATCAGGTGCATCAGGTGCATCGAGTGTAGCAACTGAAGTCTCTGTTTTTTCTCTATCCAAGTGCTTCATTTGCTTCCTCCACTCGGCAGCACTTGCAGCCGGACGCCCACAAGGGACGTCCCTACATTATCCACGTATTCGTTTGCAGTTCGCGCCTCAAACGTAATAGAAGGTGGCGGTTCAGCAGCGCGAGGAAGCTCCTTCACCCTGTCCGCACCCTGTCCGGGGGACAGGTAATAATAGGTAATAGCGGTGATTGCGCTCCGTAGGCTTGCCAACTGTAGCGTGGCCTTCCCAACCAGATAGCCCGCCATCGTCGTTGTCAAACCAGCCACGATAGCTCCCGCCCGCCCCAGACCGCTTCCGTCGCGATGCACGAGTGCATCTCGCAAGCCACGCACTATTCCCAAGGGGAGCGTTCGCCGTACAT
>JBBQXY010000108.1:0-20492 GCA_038209195.1 Ktedonobacterales bacterium
TTGTTCCGTCTCTTGCAGTAGGGCTATTTTCAGCTTTTCGTTCGTTTCCATTGGTAGGGATCCTCTCTGTTTTGGACTTTTTACTTACAGATGAGGATACCACCTTTTTGCTTGCTTGCCTACAACTTTTTCATACACCCCAGCACCCTGTCCGGGGGACAGGTAATAACGTGGGGTTGAGGAAGCGGGGCCATGTACCAACCAATCGTAGGGCGCGCACCCTGCCTGCACCCTGTCTGGGGGACAGGTAATAGCAGGTAATAATCGCCGCCACGGCCGATTTATCGGCCCGTCCCCATCTTTCATGCATAAACATCCTCCTAATGGACCAACCAGGTAATGCCGATAGTACATACTGTATGGTATTCGATACAGTACGCCCAAATGAGGTACTATAGAAAAGACAAACAGAGCCATAGTAAATAGACAGATGTCCCACAACCGACCGATGCACACACATACTACGTTTACATATATGGATACACAGCAAAGCACTCCAATGGAATAGAGGACACGCATAATGTCAGTCAGTAACGAAATAAACCAACGTAGCCCAGGCAGCCAGCACTCAAAAGTGCCGACTTTAGGGTGGCGAGAACTTGCCATTCAAGGTCCGACGCCCAGGGAACGGCACCGACGGCGTATACTCGGCATTAGCGGTGTTCTGCTCCTCATCGTCATCGTCTTTGCAAGTGTGCGCCTGGCGGCTATTATCACTACCATTAACGACCAATTAGACGTGCATATCGGCAGTCAGCAGGTCATTACCCTAGATCTGCGCCAGGGCTTATCCATCAGCCCAAACATCCTGGGCACGAATGTCTCTCCCCGGCTGGGCACAACATCGCTGGACAACGTCAATGGCTTCATGGACTATAGCCCCCCACTCACAGCGGGGTTAGTCGATGCCCATGTCAAACTTTTAGACTTCCCTGGTAGCAATTGGGGTGAGGATCACTATCTCTCACGCGATCAACTCAGTGCATTTGCCACCTTGCTCGCGCAAGTTCATGCCAATGGCATTGTACAAACACGGCTCTCAGGTCCAATTCATACGAATTTCCCGGAATTGACTGATCTCACCACCCGTGCCACTGTGGCGGCTAACTGGGTCGATTTTATGAATAATCCTCACAGTGATCAACGCATTGGCAAATATGCGCAAGCACCCTTCTACCCGATAAAATATTGGACCGTCGGCAATGAACCAGATAAACGTATCAATCCCGTCACGGGACGTCTCTATACTGTCGCAGAATATGTCCACGATTTTATTCAATACTCTATCGCTATGCATCACGCAGATCCCACCATCAAGGTGCTTGGGCCAGAGATTAGCGAGTTCTATGGGCCTGGTGCAGGCCCCACCGACGCGAATGGCCAATTGTGGATGGAAGGCTTCTTAAAAGGGGTGGGAGCATACGAGAAAGCACATAACGTCACACTGCTCGATGGCGTCTCATTCCATCGCTTTCAGTTTGCCAACGCTACGCAGACCCCCTACACCTTTCTGAGCAGCACCGGAGAGTGGAATTACCTGCTTCCGGCCTTAAACCAGCTAATAAGCCAGAATTTGCCAGTCGCTGTGCCGATTGCCATTACAGCCATTAACACCAATCCTCCCCAACAGGCAGCACCGTCACGGGGTCTGGCCGCACTCTGGTGGGCGGATACCCTTGGTACGCTGATGAATCAGCAGGTATCATACGTGGCCTTCTCTTCCGCGTCGAGTAGTACATTGCCTTACCCATTGTTCACAACCACCGGGCAACAGCCAACACCGATGTTTCGCGTGATGGAGCTATTTGCGCACCTTTCCCACAACCTCATACCTTTGGAAGTGGAACGCGATCCCATGAGCACCTACGCAACACAGGATGATAAACATCAGACCGTCAGCCTCTTATTTGTGAATAAAGCAGCTACGGGGCAATTAGTCCAGTTCACCTCAAACAAAAGCCTGTTTGGTGTCGGCCCCTGGCACGACCTTTCTGTGAATATACCGGGCTATAGCATCGTTGTCGTCACGCTTCATCGCAATGCTGGGGCCGAAGCGTATAGTTTCACCGTGCCAACCGACAACAACGCCAACACCGCACCAATTATACAAACGGTTTGCGGCACACAAACCAATACTGTCGTCAATGCAACCATTTGTTAGCTAAGGAAAGCAGGAGCACCCTGTCTAGGGGACAGGAGTGCAGAGGGCGGCAGCCCTTTGCCGGGGTCTGGGGCGTCCCCAGATTCCTTCCCTTCTCTGCCGCCGAAGGCGGCAAAAAGACTTTTGAGAATTCTTGCATCATTTGCTAGTTGCAGTATCCTAAAAATAACCTATACAAACGTATGTATGAAAAAGGAGAGCTCGTGTTAGTCACAACCCTAAAGCTGTCTTTTGAAGCACTCTATCTTTTGATAATACTCATGATGACCGCACAGGCCATTTTTAATATACGGTTGCGTCTCTTTATCTGGGAAGTACCGGAGCATGCCTGGCTTAACCATGCCTCAACCATCTACCTGGACCCCTGCCTCTCATTTACGATCATGCTACCCGCCAAAAATGAAGAGAACGTCTACCGTGAAACAATACAAAAGGTCTATAATCTCAATTATCCCAAAGAACTCTTGCAGATCATGGCGATCTGTCGCGAAGATGACATTGGCACCATCGCCGAAGCTCAGGCCAAAATAGATGAACTAGGCGATCCCAACGTCCAACTAGTCATCTTTAACGATGGGCCGATCAACAAGCCACACGGCTTAAATCTCGCCCTACAAGTTGCCCGTGGCGACATCGTCACCATCTTTGATGCTGAAGATGAGCCACATCCCGACATCCTCAATATTATCAATACCACTATGCTCAAAGAGGATGTAGATGTGATTCAGAGTGGCATTCAATTGATGAATCACAATACCAAATGGTTCTGCTTTTTAAATGTACTGGAATATTTCTTCTGGTTCAAATCCTCGATGCATTTCTTTGCGCGCATCGGTATGACTCCACTCGGCGGAAATACCGTCTTTGTGCGCCGCGAACTGATGGAACAAATGGGGGGCTGGGATGAAACGTGCTTGACTGAAGATGCGGACCTCGGTATTCGCCTCAACATCTCTCATGCACGCATGCGCATCATCTACGATGATGAGTTTGTTACACGCGAGGAGACACCTCATACCATCGCACAATTCATCAAGCAGCGTACACGTTGGAATCAGGGCTTCATTCAAATCCTTTTCAAGGGCGAGTGGTTGAAACTACCTAGGTTATCACAACGCCTGTTGGCCTTCTATGTCCTGATACTGCCAGAGCTACAAGCTTTCTTCTCGCTCATGGTACCGGCCTCGCTCCTGATGTTCTTCTTCGTCAAGCTGCCACTCTGGTTTGCCATGCTCACCTTTCTACCCTTCTATTGCTTTGTACTCACCGCCTTTATTGACTTGGCCGGTCTGCACGAGTTTTTAAAGGCGCACAATCGCAAGTGGAGCTGGCGCGAGGCCGCCATCATGATATTGGCGTTTTTTCCATATCAATGGTTGCTCAGCCTGGGAGCCATACGCGCACTATTCCGCTACTTGCAGGGCAACACCAATTGGGAGAAAACCGTTCATCTCGGCCAACATCGTAGCAAAGCTGCTGCTTAGTACTAGAGTAGAGAGATTTATGTCAACAAAATATAGTGCGCCACAAGGCCAACAAGAACCAAAGAGCGCACAGAGAATTGGACAAGAACCAGAGATTGGGGATGGACATATCATTCTGCATCGCGGCAAAAATTTTTATGTCCGTACCACCAACCGCATAGGGCAACGCCAAAATCCCTTGCGGAGACGCTCTGGACACACCACTCTCCTGCCAAAGGTAGGCTCAGAGCAGGAGAAACGCGTGGTCGCCAGCGAAACGCGCCTTATGCCCACCGTAGCCCCGATCAATCCATTTCCAGCACAGGCTTTTCCTGTACCCAAATGGATGGAGGCCTTTATTGTCATTACGGGCTTGCTTACCTCTTTAGCCGCGCACGCTTTCAATATGTTCTATTATCCCCAGTATGGCCTTGATGAAGGCACCTACATGTCCAGTGCGTGGGCCATTCTACACGGGGAAATCACGCCTTATGCCTATGGTTATGGTCATCCACCGCTAGCCTGGATACAGATCGCGGCCTGGGTACAAATGACCGGAGGGCTGTTTACCTTCGGCAACGCCATCAACAGTGGAAGAGTCTTAATGCTCGTTTATGCCACAGCTAGTGCTTTACTGGTCTACCTGATCGTCCGCCGCTTGTTGGGCAGTCGCAGCATCGCACTGTTGGCAATGGTTCTTTTCTCGCTCTCACCGCTCAGTATCACCTTTCAGCGCCAGGTCCTCTTAGATAATGTTGCCACGTTCTGGCTACTGCTCTCCCTCTACTTTATGGTCATGAGCAATAGCCGCCTACTCTTCATTGCCCTCTCAGCAATCTCTTATGGCCTATGTCTGCTCTCAAAAGAAGTCCTGTTACTCTACTTTCCCGTCATGATTTACGCGGTCTGGTTGCATACCACGCGCTTCCAACGTCTCTTCGCCCTGATCGCTTTTATTTATAGCGTATGCGCGTTAGGGTCAGCGTTCATTCTTATGGCAGTGTTAAAGGGCGAACTTTTGCCAACAGGGTGGTTTCCCTGGGATCAGCACCAACACTTGAGTTTGCTGTCAACCTATATTGGGCAGGTACAGCGTGGGCAAAGCCAGGGCAGTATTTTAGTCAGCTTTCAAGCCTGGACAGGTGTCGATTACTATTTCATCATGGGCAGTATCGCGACCACCATCATTAATCTCATCGCGGGCTGGTGGAATCGTAAATACTTGCTGCTCTCACTATTCGCCATCAGCTACGGCATTCTCTTTGTACGCAATGGTGTTACGTTTCCCTTCTACATCATTCCTTTACTGCCGTTTTGCGCCATCAATATCGCTATCGTCATCAATTTGATCTCCCAGTGGCTCGGTAAACTATTACGCTTCCAACTACTATCATTCCTTTTCATCTTTCTTTTCCTGGCTGGTACCGTCGTTTATGATGCTCAGCACTCCCAAACCATCTTTTCGCTCAACCTGACCTCTCCTCAGACCAGAGCATTGGCCTGGATACACGACAACATTCCGCATAACGCGGTTGTCGTTATCAATAGCTACTATTTTGCCGACCTCCACGAGCCTGGTGGCGATGGCGTCGGCGACAGTGCCATTTATCCCTATGCCCATATCTACTGGAATGTCGCCTTCGACCCAGAGATACACGATACTCTCTTAAAAGGTGATTGGAACCACATTGACTATATCGTTACCGATACGCCTATGTTATACGATATCCAGACTCTTGGTGGAACTATGCAGATTGTGAATATAGCGTTCCAACATTCGTCACTCGTTGCCGACTTCCGCGTCTTCAAAAATGATGTGCAAAACGCCATGCGCATTTATAAAGTCAATCATACCAACCCGGCACCCCAGGTAATGAACTTTAACGAAATATCCAGGCCATCCGTAGGGCGCGATTTATCGCCGCCACTGCCGATTATGAACTTTAACGAAATATCCAGACCATCCGTAGGGCGCGATTTATCGGCCCGTCCTGATCGCAGAATATCCAAGTGATAGAAAGATACTCTAAATTATGGTAGCAACACATCCCACAACTGATACCGTCGCCATTACACGCACCTTCGATAGTATTGAAGAGGCCACCCATCGCATTATCGCGCAGGTAGGAGGCATGCCCTCTGTCCTGAAAGGTGCCAAAATTGCTATTCTCAAACCAAATTTCGTGGCTGGTCGCAACGCCGAAACCGGTTCAACCACCAGTTTCGCCCTGCTCAAAGCCGTCGCGGAAGAGGTGCGTGCTTGTGGCGCGGAGCCTGTACTCTGTGAGACGCCCGGCACTGAGTTTGATCGCGAAGCCACCTATACCATTCTGGGTGTCGAAAAATTCTGCGCCGATAACGCCATTCGCATTTTACGTGTAGACCCGGAGGGCGGTGAGCAAGATTGGATTGAACGGCAACCAGCAGGGGCCAAGAAGCTACGCCGCTTCCGCGTGCCGCGTATCCTCAACGAGGCCTGCTTAATCAATCTGCCCGTCCTCAAAACCCATGTCGTCTCCACCATGACGCTGGGTATGAAAAACACGATGGGCATTCTACCACGCCCCGATCGCCGCTCCATGCACACGTTTGGCATCGACCAGTCTATTGTGGACATGTATCGTGGCATCAAGCCTGACCTGACCATTATCGATGGCAGCATGGGGCAGGACGGCGAAGGCCCACTCTACGGCGATAAGGCCGACCTGCAAGTGCTCGTAGCGGGACGTGATAGCCTCGCCGTTGACCTGGTCTGCTGCCAGCTCGTGGGCGTCAAACCACGCGCTATTCCACACCTGAAGCTCGCGCTAGAGCAACTCGGCAAACCATCCTGGACCATCGTTGGCGAAGAGCTGAGCGTCATTAAGCAGTTCCGCCTCCCGCAGCAGAAACCGCTCTATCGGTTCATCTTCTGGATGATGTATCCACTGGACTACCCCTACACCTGGATAGCCGAACGCGGCAAGCATTTCTGTACCACGCTCTATGGCACTGGACTGGTCGGCACGCGTCCACAGATCAAAGAAGCTAACTGCACCCGTTGCGGTGTCTGCGTAGAAGCCTGTCCACTACCCAATGTCATCGACCTCAAGACGTTGAAGGTCAACTACGCGACCTGCCAACGCTGTCTGCTCTGCTACGAAGCCTGTCCCGAACAGGCTATCAGCGTAAAGGGCTATTCGGGAGCGCGTCAATGAGTATAGTAGTAACGGGCGCAACGGGATTTCTCGGTTCCGCCCTGGTCACAACGCTGGTCAAGCAACAACAGCCCGTGCGCATTCTGGCTCGCGATACAACAAAAGCACAGGCGCAATTTGGGGAAGCGGTCACGATCATCCCTGGCGAGATCACCGATAGAAAGGCGGTTCAGCAAGCGGTAGATGGAGCAACCTGCATCTATCACCTGGTCGGTCGCCTCTACCACCCCAGTATTCCGGTAGCTTTATATCGTGAGACGCATGTTGAAGGTACGCGCATACTGTTGGAAGCATGCCAGGGACAAAAACAATTGCAACGCTTTGTCCATTGCAGTACCACTGGTATTCACGGTGTAACTGGCAAAACACCAGCCGCCGAAGACGCTCCTTTCGCACCAACCAATCCCTACGAAGCGACGAAGCTGGAAGCCGAACTGCTCGTCCTTGACGCCTATCGCACCCAAGGGCTGCCAGCCAGCATTGTTCGCCCAGGGCTGGTCTATGGGCCAGGCGACCTGCACCTGCTAGGTTTCTTTGCCTCCATCAAAAAGGGGCTATTTCGCGTGATTGACGGTGGTACAGCCCTACTCCACCCCATCTACATCGATGATATGATCACCGCCTTCCTCCTCTGCGCGGAACGACCAGCAGCACTGGGACACAGCTACAATATCGCGGGACAGCGACCCGTGACGATTCGCGAACTAGCCACCGCCATCGCGCACTCGCTTGGCAAAGAGCTTCCCAGCGGTAGCATACCGCTCTGGCTCGCCAATCTCGCCTCCGACATCTTTGCGCTCATCCCAGCACTACAAGGGGAACGTGCGCCTCTCACGCGTAGCCGCGTAAGTTTCCTCACCAATAGCCGTGTTTACGATGGTAGCCGCGCAAAAACAGAACTTGGCTTCCTACCAGCCATAGATTTGCATACAGGAATGCAACAAACTGCCGATTGGTATACTAAGCAGGGTTATTTGTAGTCCTATAGAAGAGGATCGTATGCACCAAGAGCACTGTCAATCTCAGCCCATGCGCCCTACCCGACTCGTGCGCTACGCACATTCTTCTCAGTCGCTTGCGCCAGACCTGCCTGACATCAGTATGGAAAATACGAATAGTATGCACTTGAGCGGTATGCTGCGGGCCATTCGTATACCACAGCGAGCCGCGAGCCGACCCATAGATCATAACTATTCCGCTGCGGTTGAAGAATACTGGCCCAATGGTATTCAACAAACAGGACCGCTACCCATAGTAAACCTGTATGGCGCTGAACCTTTTGGGCGCACACTGCCCCATTTCCCAGTCGCACCTGCTAAACCACTGTCTAAATGGAAAGTGCTGCTCAACGCACCAGCAACAAAGATCACCCTGGGCTTAGTGGTCGGCATTGGCTTGCTGTACCTGGTTTCGCGCTTTGTCGATGTACCAACGACCTTGCAAGTCTTGCGTCAAAATCTGACCACGCCACAGGGCATAATCCTGGCCCTACTTTCAGGTGTGGCCTTTCTCGCCGCGTTCTGTGTACGCGGTATACGTTGGAAGCTCTTCCTGAACCCCATCGGGAAAGTGAGTACGCTCAAAGCCATCCAACTCTTCCTGGTTGGCATCTTCCTGAATTTTTTATTGCCAGTGCGCGGGGGAGAAGTAGCCAAAAGCATCATGTTGAAGCGCATTGCCGACATCCCCGTCAGCAAATCATTGCCCACCGTCGCCATGGATAAAGCCCTGGACTTGATGCCCGCACTTTTTATCATGGCTATCGTCCCATTCCTTGGCATCAAAATGGACATCAAACTCTGGCTCATCCTGGGCAGTGTCGGTGGACTGCTCCTTGCTCTGGTCTTCTTTGTCGCGCTCGCAGCTTGGAAACGCGCTCTCGCTATTGCCTTACTCACAAAAATCATCGGGGGACTACCCAAAGCTATCGGCAGTAAAATTGAAGGCTTCGCGACAGGTTTTGTCGACTCGCTGCTCATGGCTGCCAGTCGCCCCAAAATTTTCATTCCGGCAGTGCTACTCACCTGTATCGCAGTAATATGTGATGGCCTTTTCGCTATGCTGGCCTTCTGGACAATTGGCTTCCCTATCTCCTTTGGCACAGCCATCTTTGGCTATACCGTTTATAACATGTTCTATATTCTTCCGAATCCTCCGGGACAAGTTGGCAGCAACGAATTTGCTGGTCTGCTGGTCTTCTCTGGTCTGCTCGGCCTACCTGCCGAAAAAGTGACTGCCATGTTCGTCTTCTCTCATCCCTGGGCCGCAGTACTCATGACAATCACCGGTATGCTTTGTCTCAGTGCGCTCGGCCTGACCATCTCCAGCGCCATGAAGGTCCAGGCTCAAGGAGAAAAGGCCACTCTCCCACCCCAACAAACTCAGGACAGCGGTCAACAAAGGGAAACCGTGCAGGTGTAGCCTACTATTGACAAGCCCTCCAATATCAGCCATAGTGCATATATCTTCGTGCATAACCTATTGGGAGGCTCCATGGCAGAAATCATCAACATCTTGCTCTGTGAAGATCAAACGCTTATGCGACAAGGGCTACGAACCCTGCTTGAACTGGAAGCGGACTTCCACATCATTGGGGAAGCCACCAACGGCGAAGAGGCTATCACGCACTATAGCGAACTGCGGAATGCACAACAAGGGCCAGATATCGTGCTGATGGACATTCAGATGCCCCACAAGAACGGAACACAAGCCACGGCAGCAATAACGACCTTTGACCCTGCCGCTAAGGTCATCATCCTCACTACCTTCGACTACGATGACTATGTCTTCGAGGCCGTCAAAGCTGGCGCAATGGGCTACCTCCTCAAAGACGTGCCAGCCACTGAACTCAGTGCCACAATCCGTAAGGTCTATGCCGGTGAGCCGTTTATCCAGCCTACCGTTGCCAGTAAATTACTGATCGAGTTTGGACGCAAAGGCCGAACAGGGCACTCAGACCGCATAGCATCACCGCAACAAGCACCACAAGAAGAGGACTTGAGCGGCAGAGAAATCGACGTCCTCAAACTACTCGCAGGAGGCGCGAGTAACCGGGAAATCGCCGATAAGTTAGTCCTTGCCGAGGGTACCGTCAAAAACCACGTCTCTAATATCCTCGGTAAGCTCCACGCGGAGAACCGTACTCAAGCCGCCAATATGGCCCGTGAACGCAAGATTATTTAACCAATTTCCCATTGTATCAGTGTTGCATATTTTCGTTCCCATGTGCTATAATCCCTCTGGTATACTAAGAGAGAGATAACAGATGGGATGAAACGGATGAGCAAGTATAAGCCGCCCTCTGTTTGGGGGTCGTTAGGTCTGATGGGGGCATTAGGCTTGGTGATAGTCATACCCATTGCGCTAGGTGCCTATGGAGGAACATATCTCGATCAGATTACCAATACAAAAAGTATTTATTTACTTCTCGGCCTGCTGCTTGGCCTTATTGTGGGAATATTGGGAGCCTACCGTTTATTAGCACCATTTTTTAAAAAATAGACGGGAGCCCCTCTTCATAACCAAACGGTGCTTGCAGAGACCGACGAATGTTAGGAGGATGCCGAGTGTCGCTCTGGAAACTTCTACAAATAAAAATTCAGCCCGATACTATTTTTTACATTGGGCCACTTCCGGTTACGAACACGCTGCTGTGTACCTGGATATCTGTCATCGTCCTGGTTGCACTTTTCTACGCTGGCACCCGCCGTCGTGATATGATTCCTTCTGGTATGCAAAACTTTCTCGAGTGGGCGGTAGAATCACTACTCGGCTTAGTGCAAGGCGTTTCGGGTAAAGTAAAAGGTAAAAAGTTCTTTCCGCTCGTCACTACCTTTTTTCTCTTCATCCTCGTCTCCAACATCCTTGATGTGATTCCAGGCGTGGACACCGTTGGAACTATTGACCACACCGCCATTCTCGCTGCACACGTCACCAGCCAGCCAGTGTTGGGGTTCCTGCTGTTTGGCGACTTGTCCGACAAGTTGATCCCTTGGATACGCCCGGCAACCAGTGACCTGAACCTGAATTTTGCCATGGCACTGATCGCCGTGATTACTGCCCAAGCCTTTGGCTTCTATACCCTAGGACCGTTGGAACACATTAGTAAATTCATTAATGTAAAGTTATTCTTCAAATCATTGGTCAAGCTTGATTTCCAGGGTATGTTCCAGGGCTTTATCGAATTTTTCGTTGGTATTCTGGAGCTCATTGGTGAAGCAGCCCGTATCGTTTCCCTGGCTTTCCGTCTCTTTGGCAATATCTTCGCCGGAAGTGCAGTGCTAGCAGTTTTCGCTTTCCTTCTGCCTTTCGTAGCCGATATTATCTTTATCCCATTCGAGATATTCGTTGCTTTTGTGCAAGCCCTCGTCTTCACATTGTTGTCACTGGTCTACTTGGAAATCGCTACGACCGGTCACTCCCACTCGGACGAGACTGAGCAGGAAGCACACGCCGAATACGAGCGCAATGAGCAGAAAGCCGTGGGGGCAGGTCACTAAATCTCGCATCCACATGGTTAGAGATGAACACATGTGGTTACTATGTTTGCTACTCGCAGAAATTATATTGCTGCGATTGCATAAATTTAATTTAACCAAACAACGCAGTTGTCCTTAAAGGAGGATTCACATCATGCCAGCAACTATTTACAATACTCTCGCAGTAGCATTGGCCATTGGTCTGGGAGCCATCGGACCTGGCATCGGCATCGGTATCGCCGCCGGTCAGGCCTTCAACGCCATCGGGCGCAATCCCGAAGCCGAGCCACTGATCCGTATTAACATGCTTATCGGTCTGGCTTTCGCTGAAGCTATTGCTATTTATGCCCTGGTTATCGCCTTCCTACTCAACGGCAGATAGTCTCCTGATAACCACCGATGCTGTAGTGGTACCCCTGACTTATAAGCTGGTGGTACCACTCTCTTCATGGGTATCCGGTCTATAGCTTCTGACGAAAGGAGGCGCACAGTGGTGCAGACATTTATAACTGCCGACCTATTGGGCGGCTTTGGTATTAACGGATTGGCCTTCCTCTCCCAACTTGTCAGCTTTGGGATTGTCTTCTTTCTTCTATGGAGATGGGGCTTCCCTGTCATTCTCAAAACACTTGATCAACGTCAAGCCCTGATTCGCGAAGGTGTGGAGAATGCGGAACGTGCCAAAAACGAGCTGAACAATGCCACACAGCGGGCTGAACAACTTTTGCTTGAGGCACGGCAACAGGGACAGGAAGCGATTGCCAACGCCACAAAGGCCGCCGAAGCCGAAGCCAATCGTATAGTGGAAGAGGCACACGCCCGCGCTGAGCAGGTTGGCAAACAAGAAGTGGCGCGCATTCAGCAGGAAGCAGCTCGCGCTCGTGCCGAGATCAGCCGCCTCGTAGTCAATCTCTCTATCAATGCAGCGGGCAAGGTCATCAGTAAATCTGTCGATAGCAACGACAATCGTCGCTTAGTGGAAGAGTTCGTTCATACGAGCCAGGCAAAGGAACAGTAATGCTTAAAGGAGCGATTGCACGACGCTATGCCGAAGCTATGTTCGATTTAGGGCGCAAGCAAAATAAGCTTGATCAAACCCTCGAAGATGTCCGGCAGATAGCACAGGTTTTTGCTCATCGCACTCTGTCCTATCTGCTCCAGGAACCTAAAATCTCCGCACAGCGCAAAGAAAAAGCGGTACGCCAGGCTCTCGCAGATAAGGTGCTACCCACATCGCTCAACCTCGCTCTGCTCCTTATTCAACGTGGACTGATCGAAGTGATGCCGAATATCGCTCGTGAACTCGAACAGCTTGTACTCGATTACAAGAACGAGGCCATAGCGAAAGTGACAACGGCAACAAAAATTGACGATGCACAGATGGCCCTTATTAAAAAAGCGTTAGAACAAAGAACAGGCAAGACGATTCTTGTTGAAACCAGTGTGCAACCAGATATCTTGGGCGGCGTCATTGCGCGTGTCGGTGATCAGGTAATTGACGGCAGCATCCGTAACCGCTTGAACTCACTGCGCCAGCAGTTGTTGACCAGTGCTTCCAGCAATACGGAAAGCTTCTTGTCAGAAGCAGAGATCCATGAAATCGATGCCACAATAGCACATGACACGGCGCAGAACACGCGACAAGATACCGCCCAGCCAAGCAGCATACAGTAATACAATAGGGACACCCACAAAAGGTGTCCTGGAGTGGTCGCTCAGAGTAAGACAGGAACGTACAGGAGGAACATCGATGGCAACTTGGGCTGATGAAATCAGTGCCATCATTGAGAAAAACATCGCAGGTTTTGGTGGCAGTGAGACAGAAACCGCCAGTGTTGGCACCGTGATCGCGGTGCAAGACGGTATCGCTCGCGTCTATGGCTTGCAAGATGTGAAGTATCTCGAGTTGGTAGAATTTCCGCGCACAGGCATCATGGGACTGGCCTTCAACCTCGAAGAGGAGTCGGTGAGTTGCCCAATCCTGGGTGAATATACAGAGATTAAAGAAGATGACGAAGTGCGCACCACAGGCCGTGTTATTGAGGTACCTGTTGGTGATGCACTGATTGGTCGCGTCGTGAACGCCTTGGGTGATCCACTTGACGACCGTGGCCCTCTTGATACCACAAAAACACGCTCTGTCGAACGCGTCGCCCCTGGCGTAATCACGCGCAAAAGTGTGGATACACCAGTGCAAACGGGTATCAAGGCCATTGACAGCATGATCCCCATCGGTCGCGGACAGCGCGAACTGATTATTGGCGACCGCCAGACAGGTAAAACTGCCATCGCGATTGATACTATTATCAATCAAAAAGGGAAGAATCTGATCTGCATCTATGTCGCCATCGGTCAGAAGAATTCTTCGGTGGCACGTACGCGCGATATCCTTGAGCAGCACGGCGCGATGGAACATACGATCATCGTAGCCGCCAGTGCCTCCGATCCTGCGCCTATGAAATACTTGGCCCCCTATGCCGGGTGCGCCATGGGCGAAGAGTTTATGGAAGCCGGCAAAGATGCGCTGATCATTTACGATGACCTGACTAAACACGCCGAGGCCTATCGTAACATTTCACTGATCATTCGCCGCCCTCCTGGACGCGAAGCCTACCCCGGCGACGTCTTCTACCTGCACTCTCGTTTGCTTGAGCGTGCGGCTCGCCTGAATGAAGATTACGGTGGTGGTTCACTGACCGCCTTGCCGATCATTGAGACGAAGGCGAACGACATTTCGGCCTACATTCCGACGAACGTGATCTCCATCACCGACGGACAGATATTCCTGGAGACAGACTTGTTTAACTCTGGTGTACGTCCGGCTATTAACGTTGGTCTCTCGGTCTCTCGCGTGGGTAGTAGCGCGCAGAGCCGGGCGATGAAACAGGTCGCTGGTTCGCTACGCCTTGACCTCGCACAGTTCCGCGAACTCGCGGCCTTCGCACAATTCGCCTCCGACCTCGATAAGGTCACGAAAGGTCGTATTGATCGTGGTCAGCGTTTAACAGAAATTCTGAAGCAGCCACAGTATCAACCAGTCCCGGTTGAGAAACAGGTCATGTCCATCTTCGCTGCCACTAACGGCTACCTGGATAACACCCCCGTTGACAGCGTTGTAGCGTGGGAAGTTGCCTTCTATCGCTACATGGATGCGAACCATCCAGAGATCGGGCAGAGTATCGTCGAGCAGTCCGTGACCGGTAAAAACAAGATGTCTGACGACGTGTTGAAACAGTTGAAGGCCGCCCTTGACGAGTTCAATCAGACAGCCGCGCCCGGTGCTGACAAGCCAAAAGCAACAAAAGCCAAGAGTTAGGAGGCAGAGCAGTGCCATCTACCAGAGAGGTTCGGCGGCGCATACGTTCGACGAAAAACATGGCTCAGGTCACCAAGTCGATGCAAATGGTGGCCAGTAGCAAGATGCGACGAGCACAGGAGCGTGTCCAACAGGCACGCCCCTACTCCGAGCAGATCTTCGCCTTTGTCTCACGTCTCGCCAATGCCACCGGTGATGATCTTGGCGAAGGGGTAGCGTTGTTGAAACAACGTCCAGTGCGTCACATTGGCATGCTGGTGATTACACCAGATCGTGGCCTTTGTGGAGCATTACCCAGCAATATCAACCGCAGGGCCATGGCAACCGCGCTTGAGGAACAGAACAAGTTGGCCCAACAGGGGGAGCGACCAGCCACAGAATTTATCGCCGTCGGGCGCAAAATTCGTGACTTCGTCGTGCGTACTGAGCAGCAAATGATTGCCGAATTTGTCAACTACGGCGATAAGCCAACATTGAGCGATGCCAGTGCCATCGCCCAGGTGGCGGTCGATGCTTTCCTGAAAGGGGAGGTCGATGTTGTATATCTCGTTTACGCCAAATTCGTCAACGCCATTACACAGCAACCTATTGCCGTTCAATTGCTGCCTGTACAGCCCCCACCTGAAGATACGAATGAACGTAAAACCATCGAATACATTTACGAACCCGATGCCCGCAGCATTTTCGAAGCTCTGCTCCCACGCTACGTGGATGTGCAGGTCTATCAGGCCATGCTAGAGGCCGTAGCCAGTGAACAATCAGCGAAGTTCACAGCGATGAAGAACGCAACTGATAACGCGAACGAGCTTATTGATGATCTTACCCTTGCCTACAATAAAGCGCGTCAAACCAGCATCACAACCCAAATTCTTGAGGTTGTGGCGGGCGCAGCGGCCCTTTAGCAGAGTAAGCAATGCAGGAGAAATAGATAGTATATGGCAACAGAAATTAGCACGAAGGGCAAAGTCGTGCAGGTGCTGGGAGCCGTCGTAGACGTTGAATTCCCCCCCGATCAGCTACCTGCCATTTATAACGAAGTGCGTACACGCCCATCCGGTGCGGAAAAAGACCTCATTCTTGAAGTCGAGCAGCATCTGGGTAACAACTGGGTGCGCTGCGTTGCAATGGGAGCCACTGACGGGCTACAGCGCGGGGTCGATGCCTTTGACATAGGTCACTCCATTTCCGTACCCGTTGGTCCACTAACGCTGGGACGCATCTTTAACGTCCTGGGAGAGGCCATTGATAACAAACCCCAGGTGACAGATGCCCCCAGGAATCCCATTCACCGCATGGCCCCTACGCTGGAAGATCAGGCAGCCTCCGTCGAGGTCTTCGAGACGGGCATCAAGGTCATCGACCTCGTCTGCCCCTTTATGAAAGGTGGGAAGATTGGTGCCTTTGGTGGTGCAGGAGTGGGCAAAACGGTAATCATCCAGGAACTCATCAACAACATCGCTAAAGGCCATGGTGGCTATAGCGTTTTCGCTGGTGTGGGTGAGCGTACGCGCGAAGGCAATGACCTCTACCATGAAATGATCAACGCGGGCGTTATTGACCGCCTGGCAATGGTCTTTGGTCAGATGAACGAGCCTCCTGGTGCTCGTCTACGCGTAGCCTTGAGCGGCCTCACCATCGCGGAATACTTCCGCGACGAAGAGGGGAAAGACGTGTTGCTCTTCATCGACAACATCTTCCGCTTCACGCAGGCTGGTGCTGAAGTGTCCGCACTGCTTGGTCGTATGCCTTCCGCCGTGGGATATCAGCCCAACCTCGCTGAGGAAATGGGCGAATTGCAAGAGCGCATCACTTCCACGAAGAAAGGCTCGGTGACTTCGATGCAGGCCGTCTACGTACCTGCTGATGACTACACCGACCCTGCACCGGCAGCGACCTTTGCTCACCTCGACTCGACGATTGTGTTGGAGCGAGCTATCTTTGAGCAGGGCATCTACCCCGCCATTGATCCGCTGGCCTCCACCAGCCGCTTGCTAGACCCGCAGGTTGTCGGCGATGAGCACTACGATGTCGCTCGTAGCGTGCAGAAAGTTCTTCAGCGTTACAAAGACCTGCAAGATATCATTTCGATTCTCGGTGTCGATGAGTTGTCGGACGAAGACAAACTGACCGTCTCCCGTGCGCGTAAGCTCCAGCGTTTCTTCTCCCAGCCCTTTACCGTGGCGACAGTCTTCACCGGTCTTGAAGGCAGATATGTCTCCATGAAAGACACCGTTCGCGGCTTTAAAGAAATTCTCGAAGGGAAATATGACCATGTCCGCGAGGACTTCTTCTATATGAAGGGCGGCATCGAAGAGGTCTTGGAGAATTACGAAGCCGAGCAGAAGAAGGGCTAAACCATGGCAACGCGCAACACCCTGCATGTCGAGGTTGTCACCGCTGAACGCGAACTCTATAACGGCGAAGCCGATAGCGTCAACGTTCAGGGAACAGAAGGTCGCCTCGGTATTCTCCCAAGGCATGCCGCTCTGCTGACAACGCTCGCCCCTGGCGAACTAACCATCAAGCTCGGCGGAGCCGAAGAGCCGCTCTTCGTTTCGGGTGGTTTTCTCGAAGTATCGAATAATGTTGTCTCTGTCCTGGCCGATACGGCAGAACATGCCGAAGAGATCGATCAAGCGCGTGCTGAAGAGGCTCGTCGTCGCGCCCAGGAACGCTTGGCGCAGACAGAATCTGATGCAGAACGAGCCGCATTGAACGCTTCCCTTGAACGTGCGATGGCCCGTATTCGCGTTTCAGAGATCGTGCGCCGCCGCAGTGGACGTCGCCTTGACAGACCACCTTCTGAAGAATAAACATACCTTCTAAACTAAACAACAAATCAGGCGGGGAAACGCATTTCCCCGCCTGATTTGTTGTTTAGTTTAGAAGTTTCCACTACCGCCGCCGCCGAAATCTCCGCCACCTCCACCACCAAAGTCTCCACCGCCGCCGCCGCCACCAAAATCTCCGCCGTTATTATTGCCAAAATCGGCGCTACTGCCGCCACCAAAATCGTTTCCCTGGTTTTGATCTTGCTCGCGCATCTGATTTTCCCCCTGTTCTTTTCCCAGTTCATAGCCGAGCAAACCACCTGCTGCCGCTCCTAGACCACCAGCAGCCCACGGATTCATGCCCTGGCCCTGATTATAGGGGCCACCATAGTTAGGAGGATATCCCTGGTTGTAGGGCTGCTGATACGGCATTGGATTGCCCATCGGCATGGCACGTTGTCCAAACCGCCTTCTCCCGATCACAAAAACCGCCCCCGCTAAGACCAAGATGACCAGGATGACCAGGCCAACACAGCACAGCGTACCAAACACTCCTGAGAAAATGCCGCCGTTCCCTGAATTAGAGCCTGGTACGGTTCCATTGGAATTACCAGTGGTGACAGGTGCGGCACCCAATGCTCCACGCAATGAGCGGATAGAAGCCACTGTTGCCGCCGAATAATCATTGTTATTGCTGTAAGAACTGATGAAAGCCTGCGTTGCATCAGTATACTGGCTATTTGAAAGGGGCACGTTTGTTCCGCCAACAATTGTCAGATGTTTATGGACAGTATCTATTGCCATCACCAATAAGTTAGGGCTCGTAATATGCGACCGCGTCTGCTGATCAAAAGCAGAGGTCGAGCCAGTAAAGGTATTGGTTGTATAGATATTGATGGGATCGGGCAGATTTGCGGCCTCAGTTCGCACCTGACTCACGTTCAAGACATGTGCAGCATCGCTAATATTTACTGTATTCGCAAGTCCTACCAATGGCATGATTAACAATAGGCCCAGGGCCAGCACAAGAGCAACCAAACCGCTATTGACATGTCCCTTGCGCGACAGTAAGCGTTTGTGTTTCATATTCTTCTTCTTTCTCTGGGGACGCAATACATCATATATTCTCATTCGGCCTATAAGCCCCATGATATTACACGTTCACCCTCAGTATATACGATACAGGAGTAATATCAGTTGTAGTACTAACACTCTCTTCATCACAAGCAAATCAGCCCTTGCTTGCTATTAAAAACTATGGTATACTCTTCCTAAGGCAATACCTTAAACGCCTTTTCAGAACAAATGCCGTCTCGACGCTATCCTGAAGCTCGACACACCAACCTGTAGCCACTCGACAATCAACATCCCCTTCCACTGCTCCCATTAACAATGAGTAGTCACAAATGTCTCATCCATCATGAACGAAAGCTTCAACCCAAGTTTTTCACCCTAACCCATCACCTCGAAAAGGCGTCACAAATGTCTCATCCCATCTCGCGCCTTTGACAAGATACACATGATACAATGAGCAAGGAATACAGAACTGCAAATCCAGTAACTATAAAGGAGAAAATATTTTAATATGAATACAACACCTACTGGCAGGCCACATCCTTTTGTGCTGATTATTATGGATGGATGGGGCATCAATCCACGGAAAGAAGGCAATGCGATTGCCCAGGCCCATACCCCTAATATCGATAAGCTCGCTCGCATTTGGCCGCATACAGCGGTAAGAACCTCCGGCGAAGCAGTTGGTTTACCCGAGGGGCAGATGGGAAACTCCGAAGTAGGACACCAAAACATCGGTGCGGGCAAGCGCGTGTTACAAGACTATACACGCGTCAGCGAATCTATTCGCGATGGCTCTTTTTTCCAGAATCCAGCTCTGCTCAAGGCCATTGAGCATGTGAAAAAGCATCAATCCCAGTTGCATATTTGCGGTTTGCTCGGTAATGGAGGCGTACATGCCCACGAAACGCACCTAGAGGCACTGCTGCGCTTGGCCCAGCAACACAATATCGAGCGCGTCTATATCCACGCTTTTACCGATGGACGTGATTCCTCACCGACTGGCGGTGTTGAGTTCATGAAACTCCTGCAAGCACGCGCACAAGAAATTGGCGGAACACACGCGGCACAGGTTGCCACTGTCAGCGGACGCTACTACGCGATGGATCGCGATAATCGCTGGGACCGCACCGGACTGACCTATTTCGCCATGACACGCGCAGAAGGGCAACTTGCCAATTCCGCCGTTGAGGCAATCCAGCAATCCTACGATAAAAAGGTGACTGACGAGTTTATTCTGCCCACCGTCATTATGGAAGATGACCATCCCATCGCCGTGGTGAAGGCAGGAGATGCGCTCATCCATTATAACTTCCGACCAGATCGTGCGCGCCAACTCACCAAGGCGTTTGTCCTACAGGAACTGCCATCCCAGGCCAAAGGCAAATTCAATAGGGGGCCGCGTCTGGCTGACTTACAATATGTGATGATGACCGAGTACGAAGAAGGGCTCGACGCGGAGGTCGCGTACCGCGCCGACCAGGTAGAGATGCCCTTGGCACGCGTCATCTCGGATGCCGGGTTACGCCAATTCCATAGCGCTGAGACAGAGAAATACGCCCACGTCACGTACTTTATCAATGGAAGGCGCGAGACGCCTTTTCCGGGCGAAGACCGCGTCCTGGTACCGTCACCCAAGGTGCCAACCTATGATCTACAGCCCGAAATGAGCGCAATGGGCATCACCGATACCGCCATTGATCATATCCGTGGTGGAAACTACGACCTGGTGATTATGAACTATGCCAATGCCGACATGGTTGGTCACACGGGCGATATTGCCGCAACGATTAAAGGCGTAGAGACAGTCGATACAGGGGTGGGTCGGGTTGTCGAGGCAACACTGGCAGTGGGCGGCGGTCTGTTGATTACCGCCGATCATGGCAATGCCGAACAACTGATTGACTACAACACTGGCAAGCCCTTTACCGCGCACACCACTTTTCCGGTGCCACTTTACCTCGTAGCTCCTTCTTTTGCACAGGCACACTTGAGAGGGGATGGTATCCTAGCAGACGTATCGCCTACAATT
>JBBQXY010000109.1:0-20429 GCA_038209195.1 Ktedonobacterales bacterium
GCAGATAGCTCCGGCAACGAGAGAGACTGTGCGGTAGAATGCATGAGGAAGGCTCCTTTTTCTGCGATGATCAAAACTGGACAGTTCTATCTTAGCAGATGGAGGGGCCTTTGTCTCTCAGCAATAATTCACAGACCCTGCACAAAAACCCTTTAGAACTTGACAAAAATTAATCCTATTGGATATCCTTCAACTATCGTCCACTATTAAGACCGCATTGTACTTCCTAGTATGGAGCAACACGAATATGCGTACACGCGTTGGCATCATTGGAGCTGGACCGGCTGGTTTAATGCTCTCGCTCCTCCTGGCTCAAGAAGGCATTGATTCGCTTGTCCTCGAAAGCCGCAGTAGAGCAGCCATCGAGGCAACGATCCGCGCCGGCGTACTTGAGCAGGGCACCGTCGATTTGCTGCTGGAGATGGGGCTGGGAGAACGCATGCAACGCGAAGGAGCCGTTCATCACGGCATCGAACTCCGCTTCGATGGCGCGTCCCATCGCATTCCCTTATCTGATCTGACCAATGGGCGCGCCATCACACTATACCCACAGCACGAAGTTTTGAAGGATTTGATTGCCGCACGTCTCAATCAGGGAGAGCACATCCTTTTCAACGTCGCGGACGTCCAGCTCTCTGCTATCACATCTTCTCAGCCGCACATCCACTTTGTCCACGAGCAAAAGTCGCTGGAGTTGCAGTGCGATTTCATCGCGGGTTGCGATGGCTTTCATGGTGTAACGCGCTCCGCTCTTCCCGTTGCCACCCAGCAAGTATTCAGTCGCTCCTATCCTTTCGGTTGGCTCGGCATCTTAATGCAGGCTCCTCCCTCGTCCCACGAATTGATCTATGCCTACTCTGATCGCGGTTTCGCCCTCGTCAGCACCCGTTCGCCAGAACTGCAACGCCTCTATCTACAGTGCGATCCGCAGGATGATATTGCTAATTGGTCAGATGCTCTGATCCTCGAAGAGCTACAACTGCGCTTGGCAACCAGAGACAACTGGCAGTTGCTTGAAGGGCCTATCACGCAAAAAAGCATCTTGGCGATGCGTAGCTTTGTCATCGAGCCGATGCAGTATGGCAGATTATTTCTGGCTGGGGATGCCGCCCATATTGTGCCGCCAACGGGTGCAAAAGGACTCAATCTGGCTGTCGCCGATGTTCGCCATCTCGCCCGCGCGTTCAAGCAGTTCTATACCCACCACAGCACCGATCTGTTAGAGGCGTACTCGGCAACGTGCTTGCGGCGTGCCTGGCGCGCCGAGCATTTTTCTTGGTGGATGACCTCGATGCTACACCGCTTTCCTGAAGACGACGCGTTTCAACAGCGACTACAACATGCGCAGCTTGAATATACTGTCAGTTCACGGGCTGCTGCCACCAGCCTGGCAGAAAATTACGTCGGCTTGCCCTTTGACTGGTAGGCAAGCCGACCGCTCTGTGTTCTGCTGCTTAGAAATTGTCGCGCCTGGGCTGCTTGGCTGCATAGAGCCGTAAGCGCACTCCCCATTGATCCACGTCGCGCTCGTAGCGCATGCCAATCTTCTCGGCAATGTGGATTGACGCACTATTGTCAGGTGGTATGAGTGAAACCACGCGTGGAAAGCCCATTTGTCGTAGTCCATAGTCTTTGAGTGCCTGCGTACCTTCCAAAGCCAAGCCGTTTTGCCAGTACTCCGGTGCTAACAGATACGCCAGTTCCACCTCTGGCAGCCCCTCAACTTCTTGATTGAGCAGCCCACACTGCCCAATAAAACGTTCATCGCTCTTCCGCATGGTGGCGAAAAACGAGTGCCCAAAAATCTCATATTCTTGGATATACCTGTTCAGGATGTGCTGGACTTCATCTTTTCTACGCGGCCCACCCAGGAAGCGCATCACTTCGGGATCGGCATAGAGTGCTGCCAGATCGTCCAGGTTGGCACTCGTCAATGGTTGGAACAGTAGGTGCTCCGTCTCTAAAATAATCATCGTCTCCTCACAGCAAGATCACTACTTTGATCAATAAAATAGAACCTCAACTATCTCCCGCAGTGCTTTAGATAGCCAAACACAGGTAAAACAAAGCGTGAGAGTATGACCTCCCGACCTGTTGTATGACATCATAGCACATCACCCTCGTAACTTCTAACGTTGCCTTGCAATCTATGCGGCGAGTAATTTGCAGCAACACCGCATAGCCCATTATAGCAGAGAGTGTAGAGAAGGAGAAGAAGAGGACGTAGCCGTGTCTACGCGTTCGACATTACGTTGGTGACGCGTCAGCATTGGCAGATTTCCTGGCAGGAGGAGAGTCATCAGTTTCCTGCTCATTATCCGGTGCGTTTTCAGTGAAGACACGGCTGGCAAGAATATCCTCAGCTTCAATGGTCATCAGGTCTGTCTTTGAGAATTTTCCTCCCTTGGCGAAGAGACGGTTAGCCTGCCGTAGCCGTGATCGGTCGAGGGCATTGCGTACACTACGTGCATTCGAAAAGCGCGGCATTAGCATGCGTCGTTTGAGGTAGGCTTCAAACGCCTCTTGTCCCTCCGTGCTAAAGCGGTACATCTGTTCCGCCAGCATCAACTGTGCGATGATGAGCAGTTCAGCGAGCGAATAATCGGGGAAATCCAGGTGATGGGCAACGCGCGAACTGATACCGGGGTTGGACTGGAAAAAGGTTTCCATGCGATCTTTATAGCCAGCGAGCACCACCACGAGATCATCACGTTGATTCTCCATCACCTGTAGCAGGATTTCGATGGCTTCCTGTCCATAGTCCCGTTCGTTTTCTTGTCGGTAGAGGTAGTAGGCCTCATCAATGAAGAGTACTCCACCCATCGCTCGCTTGAGGATCTCTTTTGTTTTAGGCGCGGTATGACCGATGTATTGACCAACCAGATCATCGCGTGTCACCGCCACCAGATGCCCTTTGCGTACATAGCCCAGTCGGTGTAGGATCGTCGCCATACGCATTGCCACAGTAGTTTTGCCCGTCCCCGGATGCCCTGTAAAGGACATGTGCAGCGAGGGTGGTCGTGCCGTGAGCCCAACGTTACGCCGCAAACGATCAATCACCAGCAGGGCCGCGATCTCGCGAATGCGCGTCTTCACAGACTTGAGCCCCACCAGTTCCTGATCCAGCTTCTGCAATACCTCCATCACCTGAGATTCCTGTAGCACGTTCGCCACATCTACAGAGGTATCAGCAGGGATGGTTGTTATTGGATTCGTTACACCGTTCTGCCCCTCTGATTGGGCCGGTGGTAATATACTCATGATCTCCTCCAAAGGCTTCGTTTCGCTCCAAGTGTACTCGTGGACTTCAACGTGAGCCGGACGAGCAGCATTTATGGGGGGTTACATACTCCAGTTCTTGTTGTGTACCGAACAAGACGATGGTTTACTCACTATACCGCTCTCCCTGCGGCTTGTCTGTCGCGTAGCTATGCAGTGTGTAGCGAATGACGCGATCATGCACTTCTTGACGAGACAAACTAAAACCGGGATCGTGTGGTGGTCGGTTCACAATAAACGAAAGGGCAATAGTCTGCCGCCCTTTGCTGCGGTCGTAAGCCCCTACCCGGATATAATGATGCGGGTAGGCTTTGCGACACGCATTGATCTCATACATGATAGCAGCCGAATCTTTCACATCAAACATTGGCAGTCCCCACATCTCCCAATACGTGTTGCGCGGGTGAGGATCGTCGGTGTACTCAATATTGATGGGCCAGTCATTGTCCAGACAGTATTGCGCTTGCATGCGAATCTGGTCATCGGTCAATGGCGGTAGATAGGAAAATGTTCCCTGGGTTAGATGAAAAGCCATGGTGGTCACTCCTTTATGCTAATAATTTGGCATGGGTGTGGCATCGGGCGTATCGGTCGAGGTATAGTTAAAGCTCACGTCCTTCCAGAGTTCGAGTGCAGCTCGCAGCGGACCACACCACTTCGCGGCCTTTTCCAGAATCTCCGGCCCCTCGTTGAAGTAGTCTCGTCCCTCGTTGCGCGCCTGGATCATGGCTTCCACGGCGACCCTATTCGCCGTCGCGCCAGCGGCAATACCCTGTGGGTGTCCTATTGTGCCGCCGCCGAACTGAAGCACCACGTCTTCGCCCAGGTAGTGGAGTAGTTGATGCATCTGCCCCGCGTGTATGCCGCCCGAAGCAACAGGCATGACGGATGGCAGTGAAGCCCAATCTTGCTCGAAGAACAACCCTAAGCTGGGATCGGCGTCATACTTCATACCGAGTAGCGTCTTATAGTAGCCACGAGTGGTCATGGGATCGCCTTCCAATTTGCCCACCACGGTTCCAGCATGGATGTGATCGACGCCCGCCAAACGCATCCACTTGGCAATCACACGGAAGGAGACGCCATGCGTCTTCTGGCGCGTGTAGGTCCCGTGACCCGCACGATGCAGATGCAGGATTACGCTGTTCTTGCGCGCCCATTTCGCCATGGATTGGATAGCCGTGTAGCCAATGGTTAGGTCAATCATGACGATGATACTACCGAGCTCTTTGGCAAACTCTGCTCGCTCATACATATCTTCCATCGTGGCGGCAGTGACATTCAAATAATGTCCCTTGATCTCACCAGTCTCGGCACTCGCCTTATTGACCGCCTCCATACAATAGAGATAGCGGTCACGCCAGCGCATGAAGGGCTGCGAATTGATATTTTCGTCATCCTTCACAAAGTCCAGTCCACCGCGCAGTGCCTCGTAGACCACACGCCCGTAATTACGAGCGGAAAGTCCAAGCTTCGGCTTTGTCGTTGCTCCCAGCAAGGGGCGTCCATACTTATCAAGGTATTCACGCTCAACCACAACTCCATGCGCTGGTCCTTGAAAGGTCTTCACATAGTGTGGGGGAATGTGCATATCTTCCAGTCGCAAACTCTTCAGTGCCTTGAAACCGAAGACGTTGCCGATGATACTTGAGGTCAGGTTTGCGATAGAACCCTCCTCGAATAGGTCCAGGTCGTAGGCGATGTACGCGATGTATTGGTCTGTACCGGGAACAGGAATGACCCGATACGCTTTAGCTTGGTAACTCTCATGAGCAGTCAAACGGTCTGTCCAGACCACTGTCCAGGTCGCGGTAGACGATTCACCTGCGACAGCGGCCGCAGCTTCAATGGGGTCAACGCCCTCTTGCGGCACAATACGAAATGCACATAAGATGTCTGTATCTTTTGGTTCATAGTCTGGTTTCCAGTAGCCCATCTGGGCATAAGGGATCACACCAGATTTCCAACGGTTCTTTTGCTCTGCTATAACCTCAATTGTCATACTACTCACTCCTCAGCTTTTCAGGGTACGACCTTCGCTCTGTAGAAGTGTAGCATGATCGTTCTATTAGTTGTAGTAGCAGTTTGCTATAGACACTATAGATCAGAACTTATATGTTATTCCTGAACCTCTCGCCGCGCAACACCTAATGTTTATGCTAGGGTAGCCTTTGCTAAGGGGTGAATACTGTATGCTATACTACTGTGTAATCCAAAGGAGGCAGCAGCCAGCACGCGAAGACCTCCAATTTAACGTGCAGACGACAACACAATGGAGATACGGGTATGTCTACGCGTCATTCAATTCTATCCGTTACAGGCAATGGGCGACCTGACTTCACTGTGCATCAGCTCACAGTTTTTCGCGCGGTAGCACAGCATCTCAGCTACACTCGTACTGCCCAGGAACTGTACCTCTCGCAACCTGCGGTCACGCAGCACATCAGAGCACTTGAACTGATGTTGGGCCTACGGCTCTTCGCTCGTAAAGGCCGAGGCATAGTGTTAACCGTTGCTGGGCAAGAGCTACTGCGCCATGTTGAACAGCTACTCGCCTTGTTGGCTGAAACCGAACCTGTGGTACAACAGATTCACGCACTGAAGCGCGGGAGTGTTGTAATCGGTGCCAGTACCAGTGCGGGGACCTATGTAGTGCCCGCCTTGCTCGGTACCTTTCATAACCACTTTCCAGGCATCCACATTACGCTCTCCGTCGCTAATCGGCGGATCATTGAAGAGCGTCTCCTCGCCCATCAACTAGACCTGGCGGTGATTAGCCTTGTCGAGCAGCGCGACCGTTTCACCCTAGAGTTGTTGATGCCGTATGAACTGGTGCTAGTGGCTTCGCGCTCGCACCATTTGGTGGGACGCACCGACCTGGCTCTGCACGAGTTGCAAGAGGAGATGCTCCTATTACGCGAGCAAGAGTCCGGTACCCGGCTTGACTTGGAACAGCACTTTATGCAGATGGGGGTGCCAATGCGCACCAGCCTCGAACTTGGCAGCATCGAAGCTATAAAGGAAGGAGTAGCTGCCGGGTTAGGGATTGCCGTCCTCTCCCGTGAGTCCATTGCCCTCGAGGTGGCAAATGGCGACCTGGCTATACTCGACGTGCTGGGATTCCCCCTACAACGTGAATGGTATGTCGTCCATCTGAAGGGCAGGAGGCTCTCGCTGGCTGCCACCGCACTACAGCAATTCCTCCTAGCAAGGAAGGTCCCTTGACCATAGCACTCCTCACCAGTTATCCATCGTAGTGTACGGCTAAACTGTACCATTTTAAAAATCAGCGCGCCTAAACTCTTGCAAAAACTCGATGAAGGCGGCAGCATCAGCCGAGAGAGGTTGTTTAGCAAGGTGCGCGATATACCAGCGGCGCTCAACGGGAAACTGCTCCACATCGAGAATAGCTATCGTGCCATAGCGAATTTCGCGTCTTACTGCTAGCTCCGAAAGCACACTCACGCCCAAACCCGCTGCTACCGCTTGCTTAATCGCTTCAATATGACCAAGAACCATGCCAATTTTGAGCGACATCCCGGCTACCTCAAATAACTCCTCTACTGCGGCCCGTGTTCCGGATCCCACCTCGCGCAGGAGGAAGACTTCCTCAGCCAGGCGTGCGAGCGGAAGTCGCTTGCGCCCAACCAGAACATGTCCTGGGGCCGCGACTGTCACCAGCGGATTTGCCCAAAATGGCTCGGTTATGAGTTCGGCGATCTCTGGCGGCCGCCCAGCGATGACGAGATCGACCTTCTCCTCCAACAGATGCTCGCGAACAGCAGCACGGTTGGCTACAAAGAGGTTGAGCACCACGTCGGGTCGTCTTTGGTGAAAAATGCCGAGGAGATGAGGTAGAACGTAGGTCCCTACTGTCGTGTCAGCGGCGACACGTAAGGGCACGCGCTCTGTCAGTGTGGCTCCACTTAGCTCTGACATTGCCTGCCACGCTTCGTCCGCTACCCTAATCACCTGCTGTACATGCGTGTACAACTCCTGCCCTTCATCCGTTAGCACAAGGTGCTTGCTCCACTGCTCAAACAGCGTCAATTCCGTCACTCGTTCAAGTTCCGCTACCAATGCTGAGACCGTCGGCTGTCGGCAGCCGAGTTCCTCTGCCGCTCGCGTATAGTTCAGCAGTTGTGCCACCACACAGAAGACACGTAGCTGACGTAGTGTTATGCTGTCGAGACGCGACCAGTCCATCTATAACCTCCTATCTATGCCAAGTATAGGAAATTGTGACTTGTTCTTATATATCTTCCCAAGTATCATTATAACATGGGCTGGCCTAGCCCATACGATTTCTATCAACGCCTGTATTACTTGGGCCTAGTATCCCACGAAGGGTACGCGGTACAAAGAGTTTGGAGAACGATATGGCTATAACATTGGGGGCAGTCCCGCGTCCGATTATTCTTGGGATCGTGGGTGATAGTGCTGCTGGGAAGACAACATTGAGCCGGGGCATCTCCCAGATATTAGGTCCTGAGCATGTGTCGATACTCTGCACTGACGATTATCATCGCTTCAATCGGCAGCAGCGTAAAGAATTAGGTATAACCCCCTTGAATCCTGAATGCAATTACCTCGATATGATGGCGCAGCATCTACGGCTGCTCCGTGCTGGAGAACCAATCCTGAAGCCACACTATGAACACAAACTTGGCGACTTTGGTCCGCCGCAGTATATCGTTCCACAGCCCTTCCTTATTGTCGAAGGATTGCTTGGTTTCTATAGCCGGGAGATGCGCAACGCCTACAGTGTGCTCGTCTTTCTCAATCCACCTGAAGAACTTAGACGACGCTGGAAGGTTCGTCGCGATTCGACAAAGCGTGGCTATTCTGAAAAGGAGGTGTTGCATGAACTGGAAATGCGCGAGAAAGATTCAGCGGAGTTCATTCGCCCACAGCGTACGCACGCAGACATTGAGGTGTCCTTCTATCCTGACCCGTCTACTCGATCTTTGGGGAACGATGATGCCCATCTCAATGTGCGGCTGACATTGCATGGGACGCTCCATCATCCCGACCTGAGCCAGATCATTGACGAAGATCGCTCTGGCTGTGTTCGTGCGACCCTGGGACGTGAGGAGGGACGAGCTGTCGAATATTTGGAGATTGATGGTTCCATCCCGGACGAACCGGCTAATGCCCTTGAACGCGGTATCCTTGGTCATCTCGATGAGTGTGGAGCCGCCTCCCCGGCTGATCTCGGTCAATATTCCGATTCCAAGGACCAACAGAGCCATCCTCTGGCACTAACCCAACTGTTTCTGGTCTATCACCTGTTGCGTGCCAGGCAACGCGAAGAGGTCGAAATGTGTACCTATCCGAGAGGAGGTGTCGTATGAAGATTGGTATCAATGGATTTGGACGCATTGGTCGTCTGGTTCTGCGTTCCGCACTCGCACGCGGCGTCAATTTAGATGTTGTAGCAATTAATGATCGCGGCGATGCTGGCATTAATGCCCACCTTTTCCATTTCGACTCCACCTATGGACCATTTCGCGGTCATGTTGAGGCGGAAGATGGGTGCATTATCATTGATGGAAGATCGATCACCATTACGTCATACCTCAATCCACTCGATATTCCCTGGCGCGACCTCGGCGTGGAACTGGTGATCGAGGCAACTGGTGCCTTTACTACGGGAAACCAGGCCTCTGCACACTTGTTAGCCGGTGCAGCACGCGTACTCGTGACTGCACCGTGCAAAGGGAGCGATGTGACCCTGGTCGCTGGTGTCAACGAACACGACTATAATCCCGCTAAACATCAGATCATCTCGACCGCTTCCTGTACCACCAATGCGCTGGCTCCCATTGCCAAGGTGCTGCACGAGCAATTTGGCGTACACTCCGGCATGATGAATACGATTCACTCCTATACGAACGACCAGCGCATTCTCGACCGGAGCCATAGTGATCCGCGACGTGCTCGCGCCGCCGCCGAAAATATTATTCCAACAACCACTGGAGCAACGAAAGCTCTGGGTCAGGTTATCCCGGCCCTAGCGGGCAAGTTTCATGGCATTTCATACCGCGTTCCTACAATTACTGTCTCGGTAATTGACCTGGTAGCCGAATTGGCACAGAAAGTCACGGCGGAGGAGATCAATAAGGCCTTTGCATTGGCTTCTACTGGATCACTGGCGGGTGTGCTCGGCTATACTGATCTGCCTTTAGTTTCTAGTGACTTCCGCGGCGATAGTCGCTCAGGCATCGTGGATGGGTTGATGACAGCTATCCTTCACCAAGAGCACATGGTGCATGTTGTCGGTTGGTACGATAATGAGTGGGGCTATGCCAGTCGCGTGGCTGATGTGGCTAGTTTCATTAGCGCATGCGAGCGAAGTGGCTTGCGTCCAGAGCGTGTCCAGGTCCTTGAGCGCGAACAGGTGGAATTAGCACTCAATAGTCTCTGGCTCTAATCCTCTGAAAGAAAAGCAGACAGAATGTTGGACGAACAGCAATTGATAACAATGCTCAAGGATTTGCCGCTCCCCATTAGTATCACCCCTCGCAAGGGTGAGTACAGGTGGGAATGCTACACAATCAATAGCAGTGCCTCGACCTTGCTTGAAGCACTGCACAGCGTTTTATGTTACCTACTAGAGCCAACTTGGCCAACTTCTCCTCATGCCGGTAAAAAGGCATATAAAACGTTGGATGAACAGCAACTGATAGTGATGCTCAAGGACTTGTCACTCCCTATCACCATCACCTCACACCAGGGGAAATATGTATGGGAATGCTATGCAGAGCGTGGCAGCGCGACCACCTTGCTTGAGGCACTACATAAAGCATTACGCTACCTACAAATGCTTAGCCTGGAAGCGGAACCTCCAGTCGATACGCATGAACCAGTCATCACAACATCTGAAGATATGTACTATTGTGGAGAGTGTAGACGGCCCATGCCCTTGAGCCACTTCCCCCACTAGCCTACAGAATAAAATATATTCTTCGACAACAATTGATCTGGGCTACTGAAACCGCGAAAAATACGTTTCAGGCAGCAAATAAGCGCAAAACAAACGTTCTTTTCAACGATACGCAGTTGGAAGGAGCGTTTGCTTTTGTCGTCTTTGAACTCTTTTTATGTGTTGATGCTGTTAACCTTGCTTGTCCATTCTTGTCACTCCATTTTTCAACAGTATCACGCAAATTTTCCTCACGCGGCATGGAGTTCTCACGTATCTACCCGTTCTTCACGTCCTCAACCTTGTAGTCTTTCATCATAAGGAGTATTTCGTATGTCATTCCTCATTCACCCACGTTCACGATGGCTCACGGCTCTCACTGTAGTTATAGTGATCCTCGCGCTAACCTTCTCTTTTGCCCTCGTACCAACAGCATCAACAGCATCCGCGGCACCTGCTTCAGGTCCTATCTTATCCCAGGTGAGCAGCGACCCCTACACTAATTCGACAAGCCAGCACCAGACGGAAGTTGAGCCCGATAGCTACTCCAATGGCTCGACCATCGTCGCCGCAACCCAGGTTGGTCGTTTCAGCGATGGCGGAGCCTCAAATATCGGTTGGGCGACCTCCACCGATAATGGTGCGACATGGAAAAGCGGCTTCTTGCCTGCTACGACCGTGTTCGCAACACCTGCTGGTCAGTATGATCGTGTCAGTGACCCCGCGGTGGCCTATGATGCCGCACACAAGCTGTGGATGATATCCTCCCTTGCTATCACCAACAGCTTTGCTTCTGCTGTTGGCGTTGCCGTTCTAGTGAACACCTCTGCTGATGGTGGACTCACGTGGAATGCACCTGTTGTCGTGGCCAATGCCAACGGCGGCTTTTTTGACAAGGACTGGATCGTCTGTGACACGACCTCCACCAGCGCATATTTTGGACACTGCTATGTTGAATGGGATATTACTTCTAGCGGGAACCTGGTACAGATGAGTGCCTCAAGCGATGGGGGAGCCAGTTGGAGTGCGGGACAGGCAACCGCCGATAGTATCTCAGGATTGGGAGGACAGCCTCTCGTACAACCAAACGGTACCGTGGTTGTCCCTTTCTTGAGTGCAAATGCGACCATTGCGGCCTTCACTTCTACAGATGGCGGCGCAAGTTGGAACAACAGCGTGACGATATCTTCTCAAACTGATCACCAGGTCGCCAGTTTACGCAGTGAGCCTCTACCATCGGCGAGGATGGATAGCTCAGGAATAGCCTACGTCGTCTGGCAAGATTGTCGTTTTGAAAACGGTTGCAATGCCAACGACCTCGTGTTGAGTACCTCCTCCGATGGGAAGACGTGGTCATCACCACAGCGCATCCCTATCGATGCAGTTGGCAGCAATATCGATCATTTTATTCCCGGCCTTGCCGTTGATCCTACCACCTCTGGCACTACTGCTCATCTCGCCTTAACATACTACTATTATCCCACGGCGAACTGCACAGCTACTACCTGCCAGTTAGACGTCGGTTTCGTCTCATCAACCGATGGTGGTGCAAACTGGTCAACTGCAACCACACTGACCTCCACACCGCTGACCATGTCTTGGCTTGCCAACACAACGCAAGGCTACATGGTAGGTGACTACATTTCAACCTCTTTCTCTAATGGCACAGCCTTCCCGCTGTTTGTAGCTGCTGCACCCAATAACGGAGGGCAGTTGAACGAGGCCCTGTTTACGACGAAGCAAGGGCTGGCGATTGTAGGCGGCACACTTTCAGCAACAAGTGAAGGCGCGCATGAGGTCGTCCCTCACCCTGCATCTTCTGTGCTCCCAACTGCCTTTTAACAATAATATAAAGAGAGATGGCCTGATAGTACACTGTTTCCCTTCATGTGACGAGCGGGGATGCAAGGGGCGGCAGCCCCTTGACTGGGTTCTAGGGCTGCGCCCTAGTCATTCCTCTCTCCCCTGCCGCCGAAGGCGGCATGTCAAATGAAGAGAAACAAAGCAATAGACTAACTCTCTTCATACCAGCTTCGGAAAAGTCTTTACATGTAAAAGAAAGAAGCTAGAGAGTGTGAATCACTCGTAATAGGCTGGAGCTTTCTTGAGCGTTTGCCATTGCTGACCATCATGACCAAAGATGACCAGTGCCACCTGTTCGTACTCGACGGGATTCAGGAGTTTCCGCGTGCTGGCGCGCAGTTGCTCTTCGTTGTCATCCAATGGCCACGCTCGACGGTCAGGAGTGAAAAGGTGCTGCATCATTACCGCGTCGATTGTCAGCAAAACTTTCCCTGTTTGTGGGAGGCTCACCATGACCGATTGATGCCCAACCGTATGTCCACTTGTCTCTAGCAAGGTCAAGCCGGGTAAGATTTCGGTGTCTCCATCAATCAACCGATAGTGCAGGGCTTGATGATCCCAGTGAGCGCGTGCGGCGGCAAAACGTGCATGTCCGCTGCGTGCCAGCTCATAGTGTGTGCGCTGGACAATCAGTTCTGCCTTCATAAAGGCATCGTGATAGCCCGCGTGGTCAATGTCAAAATGGGTGCAGATGAGGATATCAATATCGTCAGGATGCAGACCAAGCTTGCCAAGCTGCTCGAGCACATTGTTTCCTTGCGCGTGTGGATTCGCTCCCGGAGGCTGCGTCTCATCCACCGAGATTCCGCTATCAATCAGAATATGCTTCCCATCGCTAGTCTCGATGAGGTAGCAACCCAGCACCATTTCCAATGTTCGACTTGCGCCCGGTACAGTCTTGGTCTCCAACTGTAGAAGATAGAGTCGTTGTGGAGTTGCAGTAATCAGTGTCATAGAGGTCCTTTCTGAAAGAGAAAGCAGCGGCCTTTCATGCTTTCTTTGTCCCAGAGATTATGAGTTTGCAGCCAGGTTGCTCACCTGCTGTAGGAGAGCATTGCCTTGATCAATCAGTTGCTGTGCCTGGGTTGCATCTACAGGCTGCATATTGAACTCGGCACCCGCCAACATAGCAATCATCTGGCTTGCCAAAGCGTCACGCTGGGTGGTAATCGAGGTCAACTGATTTTCCAAATTGGTGTAGGTGGTGTCACCTGCAACATTGCTCTTGATAGCCTTTGTAGACACCTTGAGGCTATCCAGGCCAAGTTGACCAACAGGCGCGTTGATCTGTTTGTACACCTGCGCTAGCTGAGTGATGATCTGTCGAGCATTGACCACCGCTGAAGGGAGGGCCGTGTCGGCAAGGTCTTCAAACAGCGCCCGACCAGCCAGTCTATAATCGTCCTTCAGGCCAACCAAGGTCAGGATAGTGGGGCGAATATCGGTGTGATCAGACCAGGTGGTGCTATCAACACCACTCTGATTTACGCCCGGACCTACCATGCCCAGCCACGTTGTATTGATGTCAGGCGAGAGGTCGCCATGATTCCAGGCATAAGAAGCCCCCTCTGATACGCATGGTGTACTGCAAAGAGCTGTTCCTGTGCCCTGGTAATAGTTGGGATCGCCGAATTCCGTGAAAGTCGGTGTGCGCTGTGGATCGCCCGTCACCATGTGCAGCAGCTTCATCTCCACCGGGTCAGCCATATAGTTGGTCAGAGTATCCGTGGCGTCCGTGATAGGATTGGTTGCTGTGAGAGCCGCTACCGCGTGCTCAAAAGTTCGCGTGTTAGCATCACTGGGAGACGGGTTCCCGTTCAGATAGAAATTCGGTGCCGAGTCGGCATGTGCATTGAAAGCTGTGGTCACCTTTTGCTGCGTTGCCAGTAAGCCCGTCAGGTTGACATCGATTTCACCAATCTGGCTATACGTGCAAGGCGTGGTAACGCCATCGCAGTTCGTTGGACTGGGTGCGCCACCTACAAAGTGGTCCCCCTCGTCAGCCGTGAAGACGAATAGCGTATTGCTCTTGTTAATTCCATCAGTAGCTAGACGAGTAAAGAATTTGCCGAAAGCACTATCATAGGCTTTTAGCGTGGCTACATAGCCCGCTTCACCAGGGCCATAGGCTTTCACCGTGGCGTGATTGTCGTGTGCATCGGAAATATATGCATAGGTGATTGGCACGCCATGTTCCTGCATAGCGGCTACGTAGGAAAGCGATACTGTGGCTGACATGCTATCAAAGCCTGGGAAACCAGCGTTGCCCTTGCTATTTTGAATGACATTTCCATCTAGATCGGTCATCGGCCCGTTGGGACTGATCTGCGGCGCGACATATTTGTTGCCGTACAGTGCCTGGTAGCCAGAGTAACCACCTGGCTCATTTGGTAGCGCATCTGGTTTGCCGTTGTTTGCACTGGAACAGAGGGCATCGCTTGCAGCACAGTGAACAGCGAGCCCTACATAATCTGCCTGGGCCAGCGTTGGATTGGACTGTGCTTCCTGCTCTTCAGGTGAGGTGGCTCCAAACACGGTAGTAATGTCGGCACCAGTATTCTCTAAGGCGGTGTTGCCCGACAACACGGAGCCAAAGTTGCAACCTGCGCGTGTGTATGGCACCCACGGTGCTGGTGCGTTCTTACCATCAGCCGTCAGCAGATTGTAGGTGGTATCCCCCGGTGCAGCGACTTTGGGGTCATAAATAGGATCAGTCCAGTATGTGAATGCATTGGCCATACTGCTCGTGCCATTCGCATTGTAATAGCCATACGTATTGGCAATCGGCACTCCATGCTGATCGCCATAGACGCCAGTGATGGAAGTAATCACATCGTCCGCTGTATGCGCAATTAGTGGAGTATGATGGTTGGTGATCATCACGCCATTGTTCTCGATAAAGTTCAATAAATTCGGCATCTGCTCGAGATCAGAGGGAATAGTAGGATTATCGCGGGTTAAATGGGTATTATCGAACTGGATATAAATCACATGTTGGATAGCACCTTGTGCCGAATTAAGCTGGCAGCTACCGCCAGCAGCATGGGCTTCGAGGGAAGCTGGCAATTTCCCCGCACCCATTGTTCCAACACACACCAGGACTAGGAGTAGCGTGGTAACGACAAGGCCGCTAAGCGACCGTTGCCTCATCAGGCTCATTCAGTTGTTCCTCCTTCAAGGATAACACAATACAATTGACTGGCTTAAATCAGCCAACCGATCTGAATGAACGTACACCCATACGCGATTCGTGTGATAGTCCATAAGACTTGCATACTATTCCCACATTTGTTATGCTTATAGAGAGGACGACACTATGCTAAAAATCCCTAGGTTGTCAGTAAACTGCGCTAGCGTCGTTTCAGAAGGCTTATGGGTGACAATCTCCTCGTAAGTTGTGTATCATTCTAAATATCATAGAGGAAAGCGAGCTTTTATGGATAGTTCTTCTCAACGTACTAGCTCCATTGCGGACGATTTTCACGCATCTCTTCTGGACCATCAAGAAGGCGATGCGGAAGAGCACCACATTCACATGCCCAATCCAAGCTATTGGCCACTGCTAGTTGGTTTAGCGGTTTCAATTACGGTCTGCGGGTTGCTCTTCGTCTCCAGTTTCCCATGGCTATCTGTGGTAGGTGCTGTTTTGGTGCTTATCACCATCATGGGATGGGCTTTGGAAGACCCAATGGCTCCGATAAAAGACAAATTTGTTGCGGCCTATCGCGCCGTCATGGCTGATCACTGGAAGTACAAGATCGGTCAAAATGTAGTAGATGGACAGGGCAAATGGCTTGGTACTATACAGGCCCGCTTTAGCCGCTATATCCTGGTGGAGCGTGGACGGTTACTGCCAAAAGTCTATTATGTGCCGCAAAATGCGATAAAAGAAACGAAGGGCAAAGCTGTCATCCTGACGCTGAGCGAAGCAGATTTAGAGCGCATGGAACTTAACACAATGCCCGCAGACCTCTATGATGAAGAAGCAGAAGCCAGGTCTCCTGTGGTGCGAGGCGCACCGCAGTTCGCTCGCAGACCCCTCTCACCGGCAGAGACTGGACACTACAACTATGGCAGGATGTCACCAGGTATCAATACTGATGCCAGTGGTTCCTATCATCGCAACGAAGTCTTACCTAAACCTTCTGACTATGTAGTGGATGATTTCTACTCTACCGACGAACCAATTCCATCCCGCATTCTCAGTTCAGATTAGGGATGTACTTCATTGCCCTCTTCATAGCAAGTAAACAGTCGAGAAGCCCGGTTCAGAAACCAGGCTTCTCGACTGTTTAATCACACAGACCGTACTTCTTATAAAACTCGCTGGTAAATAAGAGATCCGCATCATATTTCTTTTTGAGTTCTAAAAATTTGCCAAATTCAGGGTATGATTGCTCTATTTGCGCTTTCGTTGCACTCAATTGGTACGGCAAATAAAAGCTTCCACCAAGGCTCTGGGCCAGATCAATAAGATCAGCATGAGCCTCTTGTATATGCTTCATATCCTGTTCATTGACGTCAAAATTCAAGTAGAGTACGACACCAAACCAATCGGCTTTGGCGTAATCAAGCAGGATGTTTTCTTTATGCACTGATCTTATCTCTACGTTGCGTGTCACAACCATACGCCTCTGCAAAATATCCCCTAATCCCTGGATAAATGGCAGAATCTGTTCTTTGGGCAGAAAAAATTCTTGTAACACATCGCTATTGTTCTGCAAATTATTTTTCAAATACGCGTAAGAACGATGCATAATTTGATTCCTTGATTGAGGAAATGTTTGTAGCAAGGGTTGAATGTATTTTTCTCCCAGCCATTTTATTTCCCGACCCACATAGCTTTTACGTCCCAAATTAAAGACAAAGCGTGTGAGCTCTACATTGCTTTCTGGCTTGAGCGGCTCTAGAGATGCAGGCTGGTCAACAACTTTATACGCGTACATAATCATTTCCTTGAGAAATGAAGAGGGAGCAGTGGATAAGCGTGCATAGAACATATGATAGGTTTCATCGTTCACCATTGCTGTATACGCGACGGGAAAATCCTGCGTTTTCATAATGGTGCGCACTTCGTTATACACAAGGTTCTCCATCAGGGTTAATTGTACATCTAAAATGACGCCAATAAGTCCATAGCCACCAACAGTAGCCTGAAAAAGTTCAACATTTTCTGATCTACTCAATGTTTGAATACTACCGTCTGCCAGCATCAGGCGGAAAGATTGGATGGTTGACGCAATCCCGCCAATCCGATGATCCATTCCATGGGCGTTTACGGCGATAGTCCCGCCAACAGTGGGCACATCAATTGACTGCATCGCTTCAATAGAGAGGTTGTAGGGGTTTAAATAATCTTGAATATTGTGCCATATTGCTCCGCTTTGTACCGTTAGTACCTTACTTTTTATATCAACAGACATTTGATTAAACCCGCGCATATCCAGCACTAACGCGTCTGTTGCAAACGCCTGACCACCCATACTGTGTTTTGCCCCGGCAATGGAAACAGGAAGCTTTTGCTCTCTAGCAAAGCGCAGTGCATTTCTTAGCTCATCCTCAGATGTTATCGATAAGATACCGTAAACCGCAGTCCTATCAATTCCACTGGCATCATTGATAGTTCCGCCAAGTTGCGAAAAAGGCAGATGCGCCGGAGATTCATCTAATGGTTCCCTTTCATGATGAATATCAGGAAAGAAATCTTTCTCAGCCTTTGGGTCTGAAGAAAGCTCATGTATTTTTCGAATGCCCAAAAACACCAGTAGCAATGCTAAAATCCGTAAGATATTTGAAAATTTCATATTTTCACAAAGCTCCTAATTAACGCTTCATTACAAAAACTTCTCAAAAAGTGGATTCATGTAAATTCACTGTATTGCTGTGACGTGGCACAAGTATAGACTACACATTAACACTTCCATTAGAGATGGTCAATCAATTTTGTTTGGTTTTCTGTGAGAGAAAGATCATTGGAAAGAGTCTGTAGAGAGGATAAGCCAAACCGATTTCACGAGGGAGTGTCATTTGACCCATTTATTGCTAGAACGAAAAAGTATAGTACTCACTGAAGTAAGGCTTGCAACAGAGCTTGAGCATTGTTAGTCGTTATCTTTTTACCAATCAGTCAAGGCGTCACAGTGGGGGTAAGGGTCGGCGTGTTCGTCGGGGTAGGAGTTGGCGTTCCGCCAGTGCCGAACTGGATATCGAGGACAGCGTGCAGTTCGATGCCATTGGGCGCAACTCCAGTCTGACCGTGCAAATAGTCGAAGAATCCAACACCTTTGATGGTCACAGGCACATTGGCTGTCTGGAAGCTGCTCGTAGTAGTGTAACGAGCATCGAATTCTGAGCGGGCATTCTGGATGCCGGATAGCAATCGGCTGGAGGATACGACACAGGCTGGGGAGGCCATCTCTGCTATCAAGGAGTTGCCAGCCCCATCGCTGAGGACCAGATGGTAGTCAGAGTCGGGCTCCAACTTGTATTCGGTCAATATAGCATACAGTTGGAAGATGGTGGTCTCAGTTGACTGGATGCGATTGTTCGCTGGTAGAGTGGTCGGCGCTGGTAGCGAGATTAAATCTGCAATCGTTGTCTGGGTCGCAGATTGGAGATTGATCAAACCAGCATCGGCATCAGTGCCAGTCTTTACTGACCACCGTTCCACTCCGCAGGAGCCATTGAGTGCCTCTTGATCTACTGCTGCGTTGCTTTCACCTTGAAGTTGTGGCGATAGGGGCTGACTAATAGCAGCGGATGAGGAACTTCCACCCATTACTATCAATACGCATAAGAGGACGATAGCCCGAAGAAGCCATCTTTTCAACCTAACCCCCTTTGCCTGAAGAGACACAGTTGTTTCCAACGGAAAGAGTAGTTAATGGTACGTGTTTTCTTACGGTTGTATGCAGGCAAATAAGTAAGGTAGTAGCTGCTTTTGATTACCATAGTAAAGTTAACTGTCACGTGGACAAATTTGGAGCATATGCTTACATGTATGTATCATCAAAATTTGCCATTTGTAACAGGGCTCAAAATTAGCTTGCGAAGCTCTTCCCATAGGTTCTAAATTCTTATCGTGGTTTAACCACCGTATTATAGTAATCACATAGATCAGTGAGGACACAACGGTTACACTGTGGTTTTTCATACACGCAGACACGTTGTCCGAGTCGTAGCAAGCCTTTATGGAAGTTGTAGATACTTCGGTCATCTTGTGGGAGCAAAGCCTGTAGCAGAGGATGTGCGTTATCGGCTGTCACCTTTTTGCCGATCAACCCCAGGCGTATTGAGGTGCGATGAACGTGTACGTCAACAGGTAAGGTTACCGATTGACAGCTAAAGAGAAGTACACATGCAATTGTTTTCGGGCCAACACCCTCGAAACGTTTCAGCCAGGCAGACGCTTCCGCAACAGGAAGTTTGCACAAGAATTTAAGGTCAAGATTTCCCCGTTCCTCTGTGATTTGGCGCATGATCGCTTGGATGCGTGGGGCTTTGACTTCGGGAAAATTCACATTTGCGATAGTATCTTGCACTTCTTGAGTTGGAGCATCGCGTACTCCTTCCCAAGTGCCAAATCGTCTCAAGAGATTTTCCCACGCAGCAGCAGTCTGCTCATCACGTGTTCGATGGGAAAGAAGAATATCAATGAGCATGCTCATTGGGTCTTTGTTAGAAAAAGGAACTTCCCCATATTGTTCGGTCAAACGTTGTGTAACTTCCAACGCTTTAGCGGAAAGAGCTACAACATCTCCTGTGGGATAACCATAATCGGCAGGGTCGCGTACACGCTGAATTGGCTGCTTCACAATTATTTCCCCTCTCGCTTAATACCATCCATGATGCTTATACGAACGTGTATAGAAAACCGTTCCAATAAGGTTATTTTCAAAACGCGAGGGACAGTCATGCTCGTTTCTTTTCCCGTAAATACGTACTTTGCTGTACTTATTGCTTCTTTATGTAGGTTCTCACGAAAAACTAACTCGAATTGTTGTGCCAAAATACTTACATTCGTCGTCTTATAAAGGGAGATGTATTCAAAGGCAGTGGAAAAGAAAAGGTACTATAACAATCTCATCCCATCTTTCGGCAAAAGGAAAAACTGATGAACTTTCATATAGAAAATGCAAATGATTCTACTCAACATGTGGCAGGCTTTTACGGTAATCCCACTCAACATGGCTATCCTGAGTATCTTGACTACATGCAGACACGGGTCTGTCAAGTATTTTGTGTAAGTCATTTTTGCTCATTGGGGAAACCTACCAGCGCATTCAATAGCAAAGCAATTGAGAGCAGGCTTCCAGTTGTGAATGGGCATCGTCCATTTCTTGGCGATGTTCTGGATCGCCAG
>JBBQXY010000110.1:0-20259 GCA_038209195.1 Ktedonobacterales bacterium
CTCGCCTCGCGGCCAAAGTCGCCTTACATAACTTTTGTCTCTGGTTCAATCAACAACTTGATAGGCCTCTTTTGGCTTTTGCTACCTTGCTAAACTGGTAGGGCTTTCGGGCTTGTTAATTCACACCAAACGTTTAAGTGAACTGGGTGCAAAGCAAATGAGAAGCCAGGGCAGAACTGCCCTGGCTTCTCATTTGCTTTGCGCTGATGGTTACGCAACTTCGGTTTCGAGGGCGCGACCTGTGAACTGGCTGTTGTACAGTTCGGCGTAGAAGCCATGCTGTGCGAGCAGTTCCTCGTGGGTTCCCTTCTCGACGATTGTGCCATGATTCATGACCAGGATCAAGTCAGCATCGCGAATCGTGGAGAGCCGGTGGGCAATGACGAAGTTCGTCCTGCCTTTCATCAGTTCGGTCATCGCCTTCTGAATCTGCATCTCGGTACGCGTATCAACGCTGCTGGTTGCTTCATCCAGGATCAGGATTTCGGGATCAGCCAGGAAGGCGCGAGCAATGGTCAGCAACTGTTTTTGACCCGCTGAGATGTTGCTCGCTTCCTCGTTGAGAACCGTGTTATAGCCTCCGGGCAGCGTCCTGATAAAGTGGTCGGCGTTCGCCGCTTTAGCGGCGCGCACAACATCTTCATCGCCTGTCTCCCCGCGTCCATAGGCGATATTATCGCGGATGGTGCCGTTAAAGAGCCAAGTATCTTGAAGAACCATGCCGAACATACGGCGCAATGCTCCGCGCTTGATCTGCGTGATATCCACGCCGTCCACCAGAATTTTGCCGTCATTCACTTCATAGAAGCGCATCAGCAGGTTGACCAGCGTGGTTTTGCCCGCGCCCGTCGGACCGACGATGGCGATCATCTGCCCCGGCTTGACATCGATGTTCATATCCTGCATCAGGATATTGTCTTCGCTGTAGCCGAACTTGACATGCTCGAACTGCACTGCCCCTTCTGGCTGCTCAATAACTTTGGCGTCGGCGGTTTCCGGTACTTCCTCTTGCTCGTCGAGTATTTCAAAGAGACGTTCAGCCGAGGCCATCGACGATTGAATGACATTAGCGAAGTTGGCGATCTGAGTGATGGGCTGAGTGAACTGCTGAGCGTATTGGATAAACGCCTGCACATCACCAATGGCAATATTTCCCTGTATCACCATGATGCCACCAACAGCGGCGACGAAGACATAGCCGATATTGCCAACAAAGCGCATCAGCGGCATAATAATGCCAGAAACAAACTGCGCTTTCCAGCCAGCATCATACAACTGATCGTTGCGTAGGTTAAATTCGGCGAGGGCTTTTGCTTCATGCCCAAAGGCTTTCACAATCTTGTGCCCCGCGTACATCTCCTCGACGTGCCCATTGAGTTCGCCAAGTGCCTTCTGCTGCTTGCGGAAGTACCCTTGCGAGCGTTTTGCAATGCCCACGATGATGAGCAAGCTCAGCGGCAGCGTCAGTATCACAATCAAGCTGAGCAGCCAACTGATGGTCAGCATTATGATAAGCACGCCCAACAGTGTCACTACCGAGGTGATCAACTGGGTGATGCTTTGCTGGAGCGTCGAGCTGAGGTTATCCATATCGTTGACCACGCGACTCATAATTTCGCCGTGTGTGTGTCCGTCAAAGTATTTCAGCGGCAAACGAGAGAGTTTTTCATCAACCTCTTTGCGCAAGCGATACATCGTTCTCTGTGCCACACCCGCCATCACATACTGCTGGATGTAGATGAAGACGGCACTGATGACATACAAACCAAGTAAAATCAACAGGATCGTGCCGATGTAACCGAAATCGATGCCAGGCGCAGCCAGGTGACGAGCAAACGCCTGGTACTTTGCAATCAGGCCGTCGAACAGCTTAGTGGTCGCTAAGCCGAGGATTTTCGGGCCGACGATATTGAAGACGGTGCCGATGATGGCCGTGCCGAGGATGATCAGCAGGCGAAACCTCTCCGGCAGAAAGTATCCGAGCAAGCGCAAGGCGGTTCCTTTAAAGTCCTTGGCTTTCTCCACTGGTCGGCCCATCGCTCCCCAGCCGCCGCGACCCATTGGCCCCCCCTGCTGCTGTTGCTGTAGTTTCTTACGTTCTTCACTCATGCTATTCCCTCCGCGATTTCTGCGCTGGAAAGCTGTGAGGAAACGATATCACGATAGACCTCACAGGTACTCATCAATTCACCATGGCGACCGATGCCGACCACGTGTCCTTCGTCCAGCACGATAATCTGATCTGAGTCCATGACGGTGCTGACGCGCTGGGAGACGATCAGCACCGTCGCGTCGCGCGTCTCCTGCCTGAGCGCGGAGCGCAGGCGAGCATCCGTTTTATAGTCCAATGCTGAGAAGCTGTCGTCAAACACGTAAATTTCCGGTTGTCTTACCAGCGCACGGGCGATGGAAAGGCGCTGCTTCTGCCCGCCAGAAACGTTTGTACCGCCCTGGGCAATCTCCGATGCAAAGCCATCCGGCATGCTTTGAATGAACTCGCTCGCCTGCGCCACGTCAGCGGCATGTCTGATCTCTTCGTCGGTGGCACCTTCTTTGCCATAGCGAATATTCTCGGCAATAGTTCCTGAGAATAGAACGGTCTTTTGTGGCACAAAGCCGATTTTCGTGCGCATATAAGCCTGGGACATTTCGCGTACATCCACGTCGTCGAGCAGAACGCGACCGCTATCCACGTCGTAAAAACGGGGGATGAGACTGATCAGCGATGATTTGCCCGCGCCCGTACCGCCAATGATCGCGGTGACTTCTCCAGGTGCAGCGCTGAAGGAAATGTGAGAGAGTGCTGGCTCTTCGGCGCCAGGATAGCTAAAGGTTACATCCTGAAACTCCACATAGCCCCGTAGCTCGTCCGCACGCTTCACCTCTAAGGCATCGGTGACTTCTGGCTCTATCTCCAGCACTTCGTTAATTCTGGTGGCTGCTGCCGCCGCGCGTGGTAGAAAGATGAACAGCATCGAAACCATCAACAACGCGAAGAGAATCTGCATAGCGTACTGTAGGAATGCGATCATCGCACCTACTTGTATATCCCCATTATTGACGCGGATGGAGCCGAACCAGAGAATCGCCACGGTGGAAACGTTCAGTACGAACATCATCGCAGGCATCAACGCGGCCACCATGCGGTTCACGCGAATGGTAACATCCGTCAGGTCGAGGTTCGCGACGTCAAAGCGCTGCTCCTCGTACTGCTGGCGATCAAACGCTCGCACTACACGCACTCCGGTCAAACCCTCGTCCAGAATGAGGTTGATTCTGTCCAGTTTTACTTGGATACTCCTGAAGAGTGGGATGGCCCTGCTAAACAGGAGTACGATGGTGCCGACCAGGACAGGCATCGCTACCAGCAGAATCCAGGTTAGCCCAACATCCTGGTTCAGTGCCAGAATGATGCCCGCTACCATCGTAATCGGGGCGGTGATCATCATATTCAGGGCGATGACCGTCACCTGCTGCACCTGCGTCGTATCGTTGGTGGTGCGCGTAATCAGGGATGATGAGCCGAGCTTATCAAACTCGTGCAGCGAAAATCGTTGCACATGCGTAAACAGTTTGGCACGCACAATTTTACCAAAGCCAGTCGCCACCTTGGAAGAAAAGTAAATGCCGATGACCGCCGCCACGGTGCCCCCCACGGCTATCGCGAACATCAGGCCGCCGGTTCTCCAAATGTAGCCGATATCCTGTTTAACTATGCCGTAATCGACAATATTCGCCATCAACGTGATCAGGTACAGGTTCGCCATCGCTTGCGCAAAAGCGAGCACCACCACGAGAACGAGTATGGCTCGATACGGTTTCATGAACCGCAATAATTTGATCATAAGTCCTCATTTCTGCTTTCACTCCAGTGTGCTTGATGCACATTGGCTTGTCTTTCCTCGATATAGTGAAGCACTTTGAATAACAGGTCGGTCAGTCGCTCGCTGTCTTCCTCTCCCAGGTAATCAATCATTCCCTGTAGAGCGGTTAAGAAGCCTTCCCAGGCTTGTTCAGTGACCCATTCGCCTTTCTCCGTCAGCTTGATGCCCACAGAGCGCCGATCCTCTGGGTCAATCAATCGCTCGACGAATCCATTTGGCTCCAGGCTATTGAGCAACTGAGTAATGGTCGGTGAGGTTACATGCATCAGCTTGCTGATCTCCGATACCTTCATAGGCGCGCCAGCTTTCGCTCCATTTTTGATGCAAAACAGCACTCTGATCTCGCTTGGTTTGCAGCCAGCGAGGGGCCGTTGCTCATGCCACTTTGCTCTATGAAATTGATCAAGTGCTTGCAAAAGTTTCTGCGCGGTCGCATTGGTCTGAACGGTCATGTGCTACCTTTCCTCTATGATAGGTTGGCAAATAGATTGGTATCTAATTAATTAGCTAACCTAATTATAATGGAAAATAGAGCATTGTCAAGAGTTTTGAGGGCCTCTTTAGGGTTTATCCCAGAAAACGATATATCGTTACTTTTCCTAGTACTCTGTTGATCTTGATTTGAAATGCCGCCTTCGGCGGCAGGGGAGGGTGGGAGTACTAGGGCGCAGCCCTAGAACCCAGTCAAAGGGCGGCAGCCCTCTGATACCTGTCCCCCGGACAGGGTTCTCCTGCTATGACAAAGGTAGGTTGACGGTGTAGTAGTGGGAGAAAGGAAGACATTAAGACAACAAATTTAGACTTAATCGCAGGGCTAAGTCGACACGACTGAGTTCATCGGGGGTGATGGTGCCGCGACGGCGCAGCAGGCGCGTCTTTTCAATGGTCATGACCTGTTCGCATTTGACGTCGGTGAAATCGCTGAGACCATTTTCTTCATTGGGGGCGATACGTACATGCAGGGGTAACTCGCGTTCGGTGCGACTCATCGAGGCAACGATGGTCAGGGGATAGGAAAGTGAGGCGTTGCCACGGTCATTCTGAATGATGAGTGCGGGACGCGTGCCTTGTTGTTCCGCGCCACGACCAGGAGACCAGTTAACATCCCAAATCTCACCACGGCGGGGACTGGGTTGGGGGACATGGACTTCTTTGGACCTTGATTGCTGGGGGCTGGGCTGTTGGGAGTGCCTCGCCTCACTACTCATGTAAACATACCTTACACAACATGCTACTACGCAACCATGACTTCGTGACAGGTATCAAAAAAGAAACGGGCATCTTCAAGGGTTTCTGGGAGGGTACCAAGATAGTCGTAGGCTTCATCGAGTGAGTGGGAAAGGGAGGAGAGTTCGCGTTCGCGTTTCTGAATGATTGCTGACTTTAGTTGCTGATAATTATCTTGTTGCATCAATTCCATAATAGTCTCCACAACATCTCCTAGTGAGGATTCTAGCTCAACGGCAAGGGCTTTTAGCTCTTTATGCTGCGTTGATGGGATTTGTATAGATTTACGGATGAGGTTCTCATGACGATAAAAGTCAGGATGTACAACGGCCATGAAACTGCCTCCTAAATCAGATACGTGCATGAAGCCTTTCAAGTCTCTTTTAATTGTAGTCGCTGATACCAAATTTGTCAATAAAAGTTGGGCGTATTTGGTTAGAAAAATTGAAAAATGCAAATTTACAAAATTATTGTGGGCTGCGGTGGAATTGACAGATATTCCCTTTTTCTAGTACAATTATGATGGGGGCAAAAATGGGTACTTTGTATCTCTGTCTCTGTGCGCTATAAGGGGAAGGCCATGAGAGTAATACGTTGTCCGCACTGTGGTGAACCGCTACCTGGCTTTGCCAAGTATTGCGCGGTCTGTGGAAGCGCGTTGCTTTTCTCTCCTACTGGTACACCGAAACGGCTCGCGAGCGATGTCGGCACATTCAACGCATCTACTTTCTTTAAGATGGATCATCAAGGGCAAGAAAACAGCCATTGGAGAGAGCACGGCTCGACGACAGAGACAGTAAAGTTTGCGCAGCGACCGACCCGCTTTATGAATAATAATACGGTCCCCATGCTACAAGGCCAGGACGAGGGGGATTACGGGGACGGAGTGGACTTCACACTCAGTGCAGAGGACTATGCCGAAGATTTCTGGGAATTCAGGCCAAGCGGTAACTGGCATAAGGTGGTTCCCTCTCGCACCTCGCACATGCCGGAGCAACTTCCAAACACTCCTGTTCCGTTACACGCGCAACATTCCGCGTCGCCAGCCAAGGATTTATTGACTCCCTTCCCATCAAGTAATACTCGCGATAGGCGTCGCCCCCCTTTCCTCTTCATCGTGAGCCTCCTGTTGCTGGGAGCCATTATCGCGGGAGGGCTTTTAGGGGTGGTGGTAACGTTGGGGCGTGGAGCTTTGGCGCAAACGCCGCGTTCAACCAAAATGACCTTACAGGTGACACCCGCCAGCGTCGCCCTTGGTGCGATCATCACTTTGCGCGGGAGCAATTTCAGCCCACTGGGGCGCATCGGCTTGAGCCGCGATAGCAATATTCCTATATTTGATACCGCCAATGCGGCTATCATTCAGGCTGATAGCAATGGTGCCTTCGCTGATACCGTCATTGTTGATGCGCAATGGTTATCTGGCACGCATATTCTGCATGCTGAAGACGCCCGTACGCACAAAATGGCCAGTTTTACCATTCTTGTGACAGGTCACAGCGCTTCGTTACGGCCCGCTCATCTCTTGCTTTCCAGCAATACGCTGAACCTTGGCTCTGGCGATCAGGCTACGAATAGCACAAAGACTATTACCCTGACCAACGCCGGCGGTGGGCAAATTTCTTGGCAGGCCGCTACAACGCAATCCTGGCTCTTGCTCAGTCCCAAGAGCGGAACCTTTTCCAGCGGACAATCTATCCAGGTGACCATTGCCGCCGACCGTACAAATCTGTCGCCCGGCCCGTATGCTGCGCAGGCGATCTTCTCGTCTGATGTGGGGGAGATGTTGTTGCCAGTCAGTATGCAGACGACGCCGCTTGAGGTCGGACATGAGCCGATATTACAAATTACACCGGCTGTATTGGCCTTTAGTGGTGCAGATGGGGGCAACAACCCATCGGCTCAGGTGGTGACTGTGAGCAATCCGGGGGCCTTGCCGCTGCAATGGAAAGCCACCGTCAATGATGGTAATAGCTGGCTTACCGTCTCGCCATCATTCGGCACTATCGACAAAGGTGGGAGCGGCTCTGTCGTGCTGAGTGTCAATAGCAGTGCGCAGTTACCGGGTACATATAGTGCCTTTGTAACCTTTACCAGCACTGGCGATCTGCCTACCAGGGATAGCCCACAAAGCATCTATGTGAGCTTGACCATTGTGCCACAATGTGCGCTCCAGGTGTCGCCAGGGATGCTCTCATTTACCGCCGTTGATCTGCAACCTGCACCGGCTGAGAAGATCATCAGCTTGAATGTCACCCAGGGCTGTGCTACGAAGTTGCCATGGAACGCGACCACAACTGGCAATGCGTCGTGGTTGAGCCTCGGCGCCACCAGTGGTATAACGCCATCCTATCCAGCGGTAAGTGTCTCTAACGCGAGTTTGCAACCGGGTACGTACACGGCGGGTATAGTATTTAGCACGACAGCCGGTACGCAGACACTGCCTGTGACTCTGATCGTTGGGCAGCCTACCACGCCACTTATCGCTACTACCCCAGCCTCCATGACCTTTAGTGCCATTTTTGGGCAGCCGAATCCGTCGGGGCAGGGTATGAGCATCACGAATAGTGGTGGTGGTGTTCTGGCATGGCAAGCGGTGGTCAGTACTACGAGTGGTGGTTCCTGGCTCTCTCTCTCTTCAGGTAGCGGGACGTTAAGTGCTTATCAGTCAGTTCCCATTACGGTACAGCCCAGCTTGCTTGCTAGCTTGACGCCCAATACCTACTCGGGCATAGTCACTATCAGTGGGGTGGATGGTTATGGCAATCCAGCCAACGGTAGCCCACAGGTAATTCCGGTCACTTTTACTGTCTTGCCCCCTTGCACTATCGCGGGAACACCTGCTGCCCTCACCTTTGCGGGCGTGACTGGGCAAGCAAATCCAGCGGCACAAAATATCATGCTTTCCGCTAGCGGTACCTGCATCCATACATTGAATTGGACTGCTGCTATTAGCGGTGCAAACTGGCTTAACGCGACACCTGCCAGTGGTACCGTGAGTCTTTCGTCGCAGGCATCTAGCAGTATTGGCGTTTCATTGGCAGGATTAGCACCTGGCACCTTCACAGGACATGTTACCTTTACCGCCGTCGATAGCGTGACGAATCGCTCAGTCGGTACGCCCCAGTCTATCGCTGTTACGCTGACGGTGCAACCGCCTTGTACGCTGCAAACACCCTCGGTAGCGAACGAAACATTTAGTAGCGAGACGGGTTACAATCCTAAGCCAGCAACACAAAGCTTTTCGGTAGGTATCATTGGTGCCTGTGTGGGCAACATTACTATTACCCCTACCGTGACGCAAAGTTGGCTGACGGTAGGCCCTTCTTCCGCAATCATTACACATGGGCGTGCTACTTTTACGCTGAAGGTAGCGTCAGCGTCGTTGGCGGCAGGTACGTTTAGTGATAGCGTTTCCATTGCTGCCGTCACCAGCGGTGGCGTAACTATCAATGGAAGTGCACAAACAGTCGGCATCGCATTGACCGTTGTCGCGCCACCTTCGCTCTCGGTTGGTCAAGGCACCGGTGGACTCACAATCACTGATGCGACCGGAATAATAACCCAGCCACTGAGCATTAACAATTCTGGGGGGACAGCACTGAATTGGAGGGCAAAGCTGGCCTCGAATGCACCCTCATTTGTCACGCTTTCTGCCCGTGGGGGAAGCAACCTGGCGGGTGGCAATGCTATTACCGATAATGTGATCGCTAATGTGACGGGCATAGCAGGGGGTTCAAGCTTTACGACCAGCGTGACGATCAGTGCCATCGACCCATTGACTGGCAACACGGTAGCGGGAAGTCCGCTCGTCGTCCCCATTACCATCAATGTTTCTCCACCTGCGATGACCCTTAGCACGACAACATTACCCTATACGACCACTGTGGGAGTAAATCCAGCAGCGCAGTCAGTGCTTTTGACCAATGCCGGTGGCGATGGTCTTACCTGGACGGCAGGAACACCCTCGCAATCCTGGTTGACAGTGGGCTTGACCAGTGGTAGCGATAATGCCAATGCCACCTCGACCCTTCCTTTTACGGTGGCTGTCACTGGCTTGGCGAGCGGCTCGTATACGGCAACAGTGGTGATTACCCCTTCAGTGGGGACAGCGCAGACGGTCACGGTAAATTTGACCGTGACCTAGCCGTCCACCAGGGTGCGCTCTTGGACACTCAGCCGTCCACCAAGGCGACCGCAAGGGTGCGCCCCTACTATATCCGTCTGCCCTTCCCTACGGGAAGCGGCTTGCAGAGCTGTGTGGTGTATAGTAGGGGCGCACCCTTGCGGTCGCCTTGGAAAACTATTGGGGTAGCAATTGTCGCGCCAACTCCATGTGCTTCTTGTCGTGTTCCCAGTCTTCTTTCTCGTTTTCATCGGTCTTGATGGGCGTTTCGAGTAAGACCGCGACATCTTGTAGGCGCGGATCGCTCAAGAGAGCGCGCAGCCCTTCCGTGCCGATAATGCCCTCGCCGAGACGGGCATGGACATCGCGATGGCTGCCCAAAGCCTTTTCGGTATCGTTTAAGTGAATAACTTTGAGGCGCGAAAGACCAATGGTGGCATCGACCTGTTGCAGCACCTCTGATGCTGCGAGTGCGGTTGAAATATCGTGCCCCGCTCCCCACAAGTGGGCCGTATCGAGGCAAACGCCCAGGCGCTCAGCGTACTGCGGCAAACGGTTCAAGATTGTGCCTAACTGCTCAAAGCTATGTCCCAGCGAGTAGCCTGCGCCGACATCGTTTTCCAGCAAGAGCATTACTTCTGCTGGTGTCTCCGGTAGAATGCGCTCAATAGCCTGGACGATGCGCGCTATGCCGACTTCAACCCCGGCTCCTTTGTGGCTTCCCGTGTGAAAAACGACATATTTGGCTCCCAGCAGTACACCGCGTTGCAACGTCCAAGTCAACAGCACAATAGATTTTTCCCAGATGATGTCATCGGGTGCGGCCAGATTGATGAGGTAGGGTGCATGAATGACCACGGGATCGAGTCCACAGGTGTGTGCGGCCTGCGCGAACGCGACACTCGCGGCAGGATCACCTGCCGTAGGTCGCCAGCCCGTCGGGTTGCTGGCAAAGATCTGAATAGCGTTACAACCCAAGTACTGGGCTAGCTGCGCCGCCTTCACTGGCTTCGCATTGAGGGGCATATGGCGACCGAGCCTCATGATGACAATCCTTCCACGGAAGTTCCTATCTCGTACACCGTTTCCACTGCCGATACCTGAGGCAATTGGTCCAACTTTGTCAGGCCAAATTGCTGCAAAAATTCAGGAGTCGTTGCAAAGAGGGTAGGACGTCCAATCGTTTGCGCCCGGCCAACTTCTGTGACCAGGCCGTGTTGGATCAAGCTCGCCAGGGCGCGATCACTATTGACGCCGCGTACAGCTTCAATTTGTGTACGTGTAACTGGTTGACGATATGAAATAACAGCCAGCGTCTCTAGAGCGGCAGCCGTGAGTTTCGCCGTCATCGGTAGACCCAGTAAAGCGGCGATAAAGCGAGCGTTTGCCGGTGCTGTCACAAGCTGTACCTGCTCGCCCAGCCGTTGTAAGCGGATACCGCGTTCCATGCTATCCAACTGCTGCTCTAAGGTTTGTAATCCCGCCGCCAGGTGGGTATCATCGGTGTCGAGAAGCTTGCGTAGTTCGTTCTGTGCCAGGGGGCGTCCAGAGACAAAGAGCAAACTTTCAATCGCTGCCGCCATCTGTTCTCGCGTCAATGGCGTGGCTAGAGCTGGTTGCGTTATCTGTTTCTGCGTCATAATGAAGGGATTATATCATGAGAAGCTGCTAGCGGGAATAGCGAGTAATTCGATAGTACTAAAAATGCCGATGTTTGTATGTTTTAAAGGGCCGTCATGCTATACTCTAAACCACTACTACCATGGAAATAGCATTGGGCAACTATTTTTCTCAAGCATGGTTCAAAATCACAGGACAGTTTGAGCGAACACCCTATCGCTTTACTTTTAGATTTAGCAAGAATGTGGTGGGGGAATTTATGTTATACCATCCGCCGTCTCCCTCAAAAGAGAATACACCTGGTCACGGGCTGTTGCGCGTGCTTGGCGCATTGCTGTCGCTGGTCAGTATTGTGCTCGCGATCTTGGGCGCGGTCTATCAAAATACTGTGCTTAGCCTGATCTTCTCGGTTTTTATCGCCCTGTTCGCGTTACGTGTCTTTGTGCTTTGGCTCAACGCTCATCATATGCCCTCCCAACAATCCATGACCGTAGTACAGCCAGCAACGTATTCGATGGAGCAGTATTATGCAGAGAATCAGCCTGTGGCGCAGGGCTATAGCCAGACAATAGACTCTGTCTACAAGGGTGATAATTTCGGAGCGCATTACGCAACGTCTGTTCCCTACACCCCCCCACCCTATACATCCGCCACCCCTTACACTCCACATACACCTCTACCGTCCTATTCCGCCCAGCCAGCGTATGTCGTGCAATCGTCTGCTTATACTTTAGCATCTCCAACTGGCGCCTACGAGCAGGGCCAGGTGCAAAGCACCCCTGCTCAAGTATCGTATGCCCCACTGGTGCAAGATGCGCTTTTTATGCTCGATATGCCAACGGCAAATGAGCGGTGTTTTATGCTAGCGAAAGAGGGTAAACCTTTGGTCGAGTGTCAGGATAGCTATGCGCTGCATAACGCGCATCGCTGCTATGCGGTGGCTGACGGCGTGGCGGATAGCTTCGTTCCAGGCCCTTGGGCGCGTATTATCGCCAAGAGATTTGTCGAGCGCAATGGCAAATTTGCCAACAAAGAAGATTTTCAAGCCTGGCTGCTGGATTGTAGCCAGCAGTGGCAGAGTTGGATCGAAAATCGTTGGGTGCCGACGATGCATGCCACGTACGCCATGCATGCCCAACATGAACCAAATGGCGTTTGGCAGGACAACTTGTTGCATGATCTACAACAGGGCGCACAAACGACACTCGTTGGCTGTTCACTGGTTTCCAACACCGAGGAGCACGACTTGCCTACCTCCGCAACGGTCTTTGCCATCGGCAATAGTGAGTTTTTCCTTTTCAGCCCTAATCACAGCGGCGGTTATGAAATCGCCGAGACCTTTCCATTCTCCGACCCTAACGAGTTCGCTTCATGCCCAGATACTCTTGTTACCGCTCAGCGTACAGAGCTACTCGAACGGGCCTGGGTGCGGCGTAAAACCATGAACATCAACGTGTTTTCCGGCGACATCATTGTGCTTGCCACCGATGCGCTGGCGAAATGGCTGCTCATGCGTGTCTATCAAAATAGCAATAAATGGCTCTCATTACTTACTAGTAACTCAGCGGCGGAATTTGAGCAGCGCGTTCGTGAAGAATTGCACAATGGCCAGTTAGAGGATGACGATTTAACGCTGCTGGTCATTCCCATCGCGTAAGTAGTTCAAGTGTGTTGAAGGGGGAAGATATGTCACCGAACTCAAATACTCGTTACTCGCGCATCGTACTGGCATTGGCTGCGCTTGTACTTATCGCGTTTGGCCTTTGGGGGCTTGTGGGCCAGTCCATGTCTGCCTCTGCTCTGACATCGCTCAACCTCATTCGTACCCCGACTCCCTGTCATCCCCCTAAATGCAGACCAACGCCAACGCCAAAACCAACACGGACCCATACTCCGACGCCCACTCCGACTTTGAATGTAAAACCAACGCCAACTGCTACTGCTACCGCTATGCCAACGCCGACGGCTATCGCACCTGTAGCGAGCACTACTTTTCCAGATGGTACCGTCACACCCACGAGTACGGCTCCCGCTGGTAACACGCCCACTCCAACTCCTAGCACGCCAACGGTAGGCAATGGCAACCCTCCCAGCGATGGTGGCAACTCTGGTGCTGGCCCCCTGGGGAGTATGTTTACTACTCTCGCGCTGGTTGTGGGTGTACTTGCTTTCTTGCTCTACCTCATTCCGCAGCGTGGTGCTTCCACGTCCATTCTGAACAAGATTCTCTCCCTCATCTTGCCCACCTCGGTTGTGCGCCGTATGGACGATGAGTAAAAACAATCATAAACTTTGATAGCACATCACTCATACTTATTACAATGGATTGCTCACAAATGGTATACTATGGGGAAAAAGAAACTGTTGGGAAAGGGGTAGAGCCGGTGAAAATAGAGCGATTTACCGATAAGGCGCGTGAGGCGATCAGCGAGGCGGCTGAACTGGCCAAGACGAAAAATCAGGGGCAGATAGAACCCGTCCATCTGTTCAGTACCCTGCTCAATCAGGAGAGTGGGGTGGTGCAGCAGGTGATTGCGAAGGCTGGCGGCAATGTAATGGCGGCAAAGAGCATCGTTGAGAATAGTATTGAGCGTTTGCCGCGTGTCTATGGTGCCAGCGATCCGGGCATATCCCCGCGCTTGCGCAAGGTATTGGAAGATGCTTGGCGCGAGATGAGCAACTTCAAAGATGATTACCTGAGCGTAGAGCATATGTTGCTCGCCATGTTTGCCAGTGACGACGATACCTTGCAGCGCGCCTTGAAAGCGGCGAGTTTGACGCGTGACAACGTCTTGAAAGCATTGACCGCTATTCGCGGCTCGCAGCGCGTGGTGGACCAGAATCCAGAAGGCAAATACCAGGCCTTGGAGAAGTATGGTCGGAACCTGACTGAACTGGCGGAGCAAGGCAAGCTCGATCCGGTCATCGGACGCGACGAGGAGATACGGCGCGTCATCCAGGTATTGAGCCGCCGCACCAAAAATAATCCCGTCCTGATTGGCGAGCCGGGTGTGGGGAAGACCGCCATTGTGGAGGGTCTGGCGCAGCGTATTGTGCGCGGAGATGTGCCCAAGACATTAGCCGGAAAACAGGTGGTGACCCTGGACTTGGGCGCGTTGGTAGCAGGTGCCAAGTTCCGTGGCGAGTTTGAGGAACGCCTGAAGGCAGTATTGAAAGAGGTCACTGGCTCCGAAGGCGGCATCATCCTTTTCATCGACGAACTGCACACACTGGTAGGAGCAGGGGCAGCGGAAGGAGCGATGGACGCTTCCAATATGCTAAAGCCGATGCTGGCGCGTGGCGAACTGCACTGCATTGGCGCGACGACATTGGATGAGTACCGCAAGCATATCGAGAAAGATGCCGCCCTGGAGCGACGTTTCCAGCCCGTGGTGGTCGAGCAACCCTCCGTTGAAGACACGATCAGCATCCTGCGCGGATTGAAACAACGCTACGAGGTGCATCACGGTGTACGCATCCAGGATAGCGCGTTGGTGGCAGCAGCTATGCTCTCGAATCGCTATATCACCGACCGTTTCTTGCCGGACAAGGCCATTGACCTCGTAGACGAAGCCGCCAGTCGCCGCCGCGTGGAACTGGATAGCACCCCCAGCGAGATCGACGCGCTGGATCGCCGTATTCGGCAATTGCAGGTTGAGCAAGAAGCTTTGAAGAAAGAGACCGATGCCGCTAGCCGTGATCGGCGCAATCGCGTCGAGCAAGAGATTGCCAACTTGAGCGAGCAGTTGCATACCTTGAAACTCTCGTTGGAGAGCGAACGCGAGCCAGTGGAGGAGATTCGCCGCTTGAAGAAAGAGCTGGAGCAGGCGCAGGTCGAGCTTGAGAAGGCTGAACGCGAATATAACCTGGAAATGATGGCGCGTCTCCACTACGGCACCATTCCTGAGCTTGAGCGGCGCATCGCGGATATGGAGGCCAAACTCGTCAACTTCCAGAGCACCCGCCTGCTCAAGGAAGAGGTGGATGCCGAAGATATTGCCGAGATCGTCTCCAAGTGGACGCACATTCCCGTCTCCAAGCTGATGGAGGCCGAGGTGCAGAAGCTCTTGCTAATGGAAGACAAGCTGCGTGAGCGCGTGGTGGGGCAGGAACTAGCCTTACAGACCGTCGCGGATGCCATTCGCCGTTCGCGTGCTGGTCTGCAAGACCCCAACCGACCATTGGCGAGCTTCCTTTTCATGGGGCCAACTGGCGTCGGCAAGACCGAACTGGCCCGTGCGCTAGCCGAGTTCCTCTTTGATAACGAACAGGCTATCGTGCGTATCGACATGTCGGAGTACACGGAGAAGCATACCGTTTCGCGCTTGATCGGCGCACCTCCGGGCTACATTGGCTACGATGAGGGTGGGCAGTTGACCGAGGCAGTTCGGCGTCACCCCTATAGCGTTGTCCTGCTCGACGAGATCGAGAAGGCGGCTCCGGATGTCTTCAACGTGTTGCTGCAACTGCTCGATGATGGGCGTTTGACGGATGGGCAGGGGCGCACTGTCGATTTCAAGAACACCGTCATCATCATGACCAGTAACGTGGGCAATCTCTGGCTGCACGAATACGATGGCATGGACGAGGACGAGATACAGCGCACAGTACGGCAGCGCTTGCGCGAAGAGGGCTTCCGACCGGAGTTCATCAACCGCATCGATGAGGTCATCGTTTTCCATCAGATCGCCCGCGACCATATAAAAAGTATCGTCGATATCCAGATCAACCGTCTGCGCCCGCGTCTAGTAGAGCGCAACGTCACGTTGCAACTCAGTGAGGCCGCCAAAGAATTCTTGGCGAACGAGGGCTATGATCCTCAGTTTGGGGCGCGCCCACTCAAGCGCGTCATCCAGAAAGAGGTTGAGAACCGTGTGGCTCGCGCCATCCTCGATGGCACCATTCGCGATGGCGACACCGTCGAAATTGACGTGCGCGATGGCAAACTGGCATTAGTTAAAACATGATACAATCAATTTGAGATGAACTTATTGAGAGAGTAGCCCATGCAATCCAACGATAGAGAACAACCTGATGCCCATGAGCATATATTGCAGATGCTGAGCGCGATTATGCTCCAAATCAACGCCACGCAACTGGTAGTGCGGGACGACCAGCATCCCTTGGATGTGGAGGCCGTGCGCACAGGGCTGAGCGCGATGGAGCAGATCACGCGCGAGGCTATTCGCGAGCTGCGCGCTGCCAGCGATGACCCGACCTTGCCTGAATTGGTGGGCGTGACATTGGTGGAGGCTCTCACTCGTGCCGTCGAGGAGACGGCGGAAGCACTGGGGCTGTCCAGCCGCGTATCCTTTTCCGGCGAGGAGCGTGTGTTGTCCGCCTATAGTGAACGGTTGCTCTATCGCATCGCGCAAGAGGCTTTCTATCAGGTGCAGCAGCATACCCATGCGCGGAAATTGCGCCTCACCTTCACCTTTGGGCGTGACGAAGTGGCGATGAGCATTGAAGACGATGGCACATTGCCCTCCTCACTGCTACCATCCACCGAAGAGAGTTCTCTTCCTCCTCTGACGAATGATGAAGCCTCAGCATTGGCGGCAGCAGAGCTGGCTATGCCGCTGCCATATTTTCAGGCTGAGAACCAGAACGTGTATGAACGCGACCCCTTCAGTGCATTACGCCATCGCATCGAACACCTGGGCGGTAGCCTGGATGTCGAGGTGCAATTGACTGCACCTCCTACCACAACTATTCCCACTCCCACGACTAGCACAGCTACCCAGGCTAGCACATCGCTTACACGCGTCCATGTACATCTGCCCTACACCATCTCTCCTGCAAACGCACATGCGGCGAAACTTCCTGAGGTGGGGGTGCAGCCGACCTCCTCTGAAAAAATACGCATTCTGGTGGTGGATAATCTGGCGGTGTCACGCGCTGGATTGCGGCGTTTGCTGGAAAGCTATGCCGATTTGCAGGTGGTTGGCGAGGCGGCGGATGGCGTGCAGGCGGTCAGCGAAACGTTGGAACTGGGGCCACAGGTCGTGCTCATGGATGCACTGCTGCCTGGTGGGCAGAGTATGGAGGCCTTAAAACAGATCAAGCAGCTCAATCTCAACGCACATGTGCTGCTGCTGGCGGCACAGTATCGCGAAGAATTCCTGTACGAGACGTTGCAAGCGGGGGCCGATGGCTATGTGCTCAAGGATATTGCGCCCGATGAACTGGCAGAGGCGGTACGGGCCGTGGCTCGCGGCGAAATGCAGGTGCAGCCGCAACTCGCCAGCCGACTCCTGACCCGCTTTGGTCGGCAGGGGCGCGGCACCTTCCCCTACGAAACGCTGACCGCCCGCGAACAGGACGTCTTACAACTACTGGCGCGAGGATTGCGCAACAAAGAAATAGCCGCTCGCCTCTATGTCAGCGAACGCACCGTCAACTTCCACCTCGCCAACATTTACCAGAAACTCAACGTCTCCGGTCGCACCGAAGCCCTGAGCAAAGCCCTCGAACAGGGCCTTGTCACGGTATAATCCTGAAAGACCTGATGGCCGCCCCGCCGCCATCAAAATGTAGTGATGCCCCTTGTGGACATCATGGGTGGGGCGTATTGGTGCGGCTTCCCATCAAACCTGAATCACGCCAGAACGCCATACATCAATCGTGTGTTTCAGGTTGGCGATGTACTCAGCTTCGTTATTCCCATCGCTATTCGGGGCATACTTGGGAATGATCTGGTCAACGGTGATGCGGCCCCAGTAGCCCACGTAGAGATCGCGAATGAGTTTAAACCAGGCTTCGAAGCTCTGCTCCCATGTATTGAAGATAGCATAGCCACCGTTTTCGTTCAGGCATTGATACTGGGGGACGCAGCGCATATTGCTCAGGGAGAGCGTCACCCGTGCCACACCTGTCGTGCCAAAGGAGCTTTCGTGCATAAAGAAGGCCAGGGCGTAGGCGGAGTCCAAGCCATATTTTTTGCCATCATCCCACAGTGCTTGCGCCTTGCCTGCCGCTGGTGAATGATAGTACGTCAGCACGCTGTTCATAAAAGCGACTGAGAGCGAGTTTGGCCCGACGACGGAATAGGGGCCGAGGTGTTTCGGAATGGGCACAACAGGAGTGGTTGGACCATTGCTCTTCGTCCAGTAGTTGACGGCACCGAGCGTACCACCTACTTGAATGGGGAAGACCTGGGCATTCGTGGCGACGATAACATTCGGCGGTCCAGGTCGCTGCGAGATACCCGCGTAGATCAGTGTCATCGCACCCGCTACTATGATGACCATGCAGATCATGAATGGGCGTAGCCAGTGCGAGTGCTTCGCCAGAGGGTGCGGCGCGAACTCATCGATCACTTGTCTTGGGCGTCCCACCGCTTGCGATTTTGTTGTATATGGTACTGCTGCGTTCGTGGTGGTGGTGGTGGGTATCGCTGGCAGTTGACGGGTAGCGCGTGGTGGAATGAAGATTTGAGCAGGCTCTGTTGTTGTATTCCTCTTGGTGGTATAGTTACCACTCGCCATCAGTATTCTCCTTCAACAATAGAAACATCTGTTCTAAATTATACCACAACACCGCACGTTTGCAAAGTAGTGCTTTGTTTCTCTTCAATTGACTTGCCGCCTTCGGCGGTAGGGAAGGGAGGAGAACTAGGGCGCAGCCCTAATTACCTGCCCCCCAGGCAGGGTGCAGTCAAGGGGCGCGGCCCCTTGCATCCCTGTTGGTCAAATGAAGATCAACAGAGCAGTAGTGCTTTGTTTCTCTTCATGTGACTGGCCGCCTTCGGCGGCAGAAGAGAGGGAGGGAAGACTAGGGCGCAGCCCTAGAACCCAGTCAAAGGGCTGCCGCCCTTTGCACTCCTGCTCTGTCAGACTTCATGTGACTGGCCGCCTCTGCACTCCTGCTTGGATCAACCTGACACACGATAACACATAGGGTGTCGACTATAAATATATCATTATGCCGCTCTTGCTGTCAATGTGCCGCTTTTCTGCTTACCAGATGTCCTATTATACGTTCACCAGCACGATACCTACAAAAATAATGCAGATGCCGAGCCATTGGCTCCAGTGGAGTTTCTCGCGCAGGAATATCCAGGCCAGCACGACCGTTACCGCGCTGAACAGGGAGACGAGTACGCTGACGATCGCCACTTCTTGCCCGTTACCGAGGGCAATGGCGGCTATGACGAAGGCGGCTGTGTCGAGTATGCCCACACCCGTAATATACCACCAGACAGGGCCGCGTGGTGGGCTGATCGCTTGCCTCAGCGGTGCCGCGAACAGTGCTAGTAGGCAGGTGCTCATTAAGCGTATTAACCAGACTGGAACGATACCGCCCAGGAATGGGGTGACATGGAAGCCGAGCATCCAGAAGATGACGCCAAAGCCCACGGATGCCAGCAAAGCCCAGACAATCCCTTTGCTCTGCTTGCGTTTCTGGGGTAGTGGCAGTGCAGCGTCTTGTGCGCTCGTTGCGGGTGCGGAAGAGGAAGGGGCAGGCGCAAAAGAGGTGGCGGCCAATACGACGCCAATCAGCGCGGCTGCAATGCCTAACCCCTGCGCCAGGCTAATGATCTCCCCATTGAGAAATGAGAGCACCAGTGTCAGGGCCGAGGAACTGGCCGCAATTGGTGAGACAATGGTTAGCACCCCGACTTCAAAGGCGCGGTACAGTGCCAGCGTACTGAAAACGCTCAGCACTGCCGTCGCTAATGCCCATAGCCAGGGTTGCCAGTAGCGGCTATCAGTAGGCGCGATGCGGCTGAGCGCTCCTGTTGCCAGCAGGTAGATACTTAGACCGACCAGGCCGAAGAGTTGCATGTAGAAGAGGGTGCGATAGGTGCCGATGCTTTGGGTCGCGTAACGCGCAAAAAAGTCAGCCGCTCCCCAGAAGATCGCCGCTAATAGACCAAGGACAATTCCCATATACAATCCTATTTCAACGTGTATTGTTAAGCTAAGCCGTTCACTCGATTCCCCACCAGGGCGACCGCAAGGGATCGCCCCTACTATACACGACGCGGCTCGCAGAGCCGCTTCCCATGGGGAATAGCTGAACGGATAGAGTAGGGGGCGATCCAACCCTGTCTGGGGGACAGGTAACAGGTCGCCCTGGCAAGCATGCTGTGTGGCTTAAGTTGACGCCTAAGAGGGTTCTCCTGCATGGGACGTTGTGATGGATGGGACATTTGTGACCCCCAATTCGCAGTGGTCTTGTATTCGATAAGATGATGGATGGGACATTGTGATGGATGGGACATATGTGACCTCAAGTCTTCAATGGTATGGATTTGTTGCCGGAACCATGGGAAGGAGATGCTGTGGGTAAGGGTATTGGGTTCATGCACAGTAGTGTGATGATAGTGCAAGTCCTGACAAGGGGTTACCTTGTATTGACTTACATAGAGTATAGCATATTTTTACGAAGCAAGCAAGC
>JBBQXY010000111.1:0-20204 GCA_038209195.1 Ktedonobacterales bacterium
TCTTTCATCACGCTGCGCCAGTTGGTCACGCAGGGACTGGTTCTCTTCTCGCAGATGAATACGTTCTTCTTCGATCGTCATACTCTTACTTTACTGGGTTTGTCGACGTTTGGCAAGCCTCTACTGACCTGAGTTGTTACCATCATTCAATGAATAGGAGTTACGAAATTTTCTCTCCGATGATGATATATACTTCCCAGCGGCGACTGCGCACGCGCTCGGAACGGCGGCGCAGTCCGCTCTGCTCCAGAGGAATATGTTGACCAAACCAGGCATCAGTCAAGACATCGGTAGTGGTACTCGTAGCGGTGTCTCGCTCGGTGTGTGGTTGGTCATCTTCCAGACGTTTCTGTTGTTGATTACGGGTTAGTTCCTCATCCAGATTACGCTGCTTGCGTGGCCCAAAAACGGCGGAGGGACCATAGATGAGCATCTGGAGCAGAACCAGCGCGGGTTGCAGGAAGCCGACGGGCAGAAGATTTCCCCCTTCAATGACGATCAAGCGACCGCCGGGGCGCAAGACGCGCTCCACTTCAGCAATCGTAGCGGGATCATAAATATATTCGGAGGGGAAGGTGCTCACGACGGTATCAAAGGAGGCATCGTTGAAAGGCAAATGTTGGGCCGAACCTTGCAGTATCCAGTTCTTTTCGCCGAGCTTGCGGCGTCCCAGCGTATCACGGGCTGCTGCAACCATTTGCGGCGAGTGCTCGATGGCGCGACAGGCGTAGCCAGCAGCAAGCATATCAGCGAATAAATCTCCCAGGCCACAGCCCAGTTCCAAGACATCATGACCGCTGAGGAGCGGTAAGACAAGGCGTTGCCAGTCGCGCCATTGACCGGCGAATGGCACTGTACTGGCAAAGCGGTAAAGGTAACGATTTTTGTACAGTGTCTCGAAAACCCATTTACGCAAATGCGGCGTCACTGCTCTCCCACCTCGATGAAAACGTCTAGCAAGTCGCTTAAGTTTTCGATTATCAGGTCTGGCTTGACTTCGCTATGGAGATAGTCGTCCCATTTTCCGGCTCGACTCTGCACTTGGGCCAGCACATAGTCGTCATCAGTGATATGCATTCCCTCTGGTAAATCGTCAGGACGCTCGCTTGCAGATATTTCCGCTGGAGACGACGAAGCTTGATGTATTTTCGTTGACGCTGAAGACGCGCCGGAGGGCATGAGTTCGTTTTGCAAGCGCACACTCGGCTTGGGTTTCCATACAGTGAATAGTCCTAGCATTTTCCCACCCGCGATATCGGACAGGAGCGAGTCGCCGACCATAGCGGCCTCTTGAGGGGTGACGTCGAGTGCCGTGAGAGCATGCAGGAAAATGGCAGGGTTGGGTTTCCGTATGCCAAGATCGACTGAAATAGCCGAGTGGCGCAGCTCAAAATATTCCAGCAGGCCCAGCGTTTGCAAGTCTTCCTGGAACAGTTTTCCGCCCCAGTGGCGGTTGCTGACAATACCCAAAAGGAAGCCGCGCTTTTTTAGCGTTTCTAGGGTAGAGAGAACGTCATCGAACAGGGGGCGTGATTCTGGTATACGTATACGCAATGCCTCGAAAATGGCCTCACCATTGGCAACCGTCACATTTTGTATGCCCCAGTCCCGTAATACCTGCACAACGGTTAGTGCCTTATCTGGTTCCAGGTCTGGCTCCCGACGAATCATATCACGCAGGTGTTCTTCCAATGTATCGCGTAGACGTTTACCCAGTGTTTCATCTGAGATATCGCGCAAATGTTGTCCGGCAACACATGTCCGCAGGTATTGTACCGCACGCAGGTTCGCTACGTTTTCCAATCGTTGCCATACAACCATATCTTTACGAGACCAGAGCGTATCACCAAGGTCAAAGAGGAGACAGCGTATCGTACGTCCGGTGAGGGCGGGTATTAGCTTTTTAGGCAATGGTCCTCCCTATCTGCATGACAAAACAATAAGGAAGAGTAAAAAGGCCGGATGACCTTTTTACTCCCCTGTAGTTATGCTGTTACCGTAAGGCAGCAGCTTCCTCATCGGTTAGCACTTCATCAACCAGTCCGTATTCAACAGCTTGTGGAGCGGAGAGGTAGTAGTTACGGTCAGAGTCCTGCATAATGCGCTCAGGCGTCTGGCCCGTATGTTTGGAGATGATATCGTAAATGCTGCGCCGCAAGCGTAGGATTTCACGAGCGGTGATCTCGATATCAGCCGCCTGACCTTCCGCGCCACCGAGTGGCTGGTGGATCAAAACGGTGGAGTTCGGCAAGCAGAAGCGTTTGCCTTTCTCGCCGGCGGTCAAGAGGACCGCGCCCATGCTCATAGCCATGCCCATACACACTGTCGAGACATCAGGCTTGATGTACTGCATTGTGTCATAAATGGACAAGCCAGCATAAATGCTCCCACCAGGAGAGTTGACATACATCTGGATATCTTTCGTGGCATCCTCGCTCTGGAGGTAGAGCAACTGTGCGACGGTAATATTGGCAACGGTGTCATCAATCGGCGTACCGATGAAAATGATGCGCTCTTTTAGCAAGCGGGAAAAGATGTCCCACCCGCGCTCACCACGGGGCGTTGACTCGACGACATTAGGTACATACACTCCCCTGGGCTCAAGAATATCACGCGTTTCTTTCACCCATTTGGGATCTCTTGGGTTAAAAATGGTAGCCATTTTAGCTCCTTCTGATCTAAAACAACGAACGACCTTTCTCTCCATAGTACATTATATGGGCGAGGTGTGACGTCCGTAAAAACTAAATGTGCAGAGGATTCCCGCACATACGGGAACATTACCGTTATGATAGCACTTGCAACAGACAAACGCAAGAATTGTGGATGAGAAGTGAAAAGGGTTAGCTTATTCGCGTCGTGGGTTATGTGGGCGGTAATCCTGGACACGATCCATCGTTACCTCTGTCACCAGACTCTTGTCCGTCAGCCGTGAGCGGATGCGCTCATCGACCGATTGCAGACGCAGATTGTTCGTCGTAATGACAGTGGGGAAACGCGAATTATAACGATAATTGAGCAATTGGAAGAGCTTCTCGCTGGCCCACGATGAATTTTGCTCAGAGCCCAGATCATCCAGCACGAGCAGTTCCGCCTCGCGCATACTGGAGAAAAGCTGATCATACACAGTGGTTGAAGTGGGCGCAAAGGTAGCACGCAGGTGATCGAGCAGGTCAGGAACGGTCGCGAAGAGCACCAGTGACCCCATTGCCAGGTGCTGGTTAGCGATTGCCGCCGCAAGGTGTGTTTTGCCGCAGCCATTGCGTCCGATTAACAGTAGCCAGCCATCGGGATCGTTCGCGAAAGCCTGCGACAATTTGTACGCTTCCTGCATACCGGGTACGCGATGATTAAAATTCTTAAAGCCTTTATCGCGAAAGGCGTCAAGATTAGAAATAGTACGCAGGTGCATGCGCCGCTTTTCCGCGCGTTCACTCTCTTTGCAGTCACAGGCAATGGGTTTGCCAAAGTTAGGATGCCCGTAGGAAACGTCGGCACGTAAATATCCTGCCCCTTTGCACAGTGGACAAGGTCCTCCCTGCGGTGCTAAGGGCGCTGGCTGTGCGCTCTGGGCGCGTACAACTGCTTGGCGTACATTAGTTTGTGCTGGTCGTGGTGTCTCTTGGGGCAGCGACTGTCCCATACCCGCAACAGCTCGCGGATTGAGTGGTTGCGTATTTCGGTGAAAGCGTTGCGCTTCTTGTTGGGGGGCCTGGGGCGCGGGTGGAGAAACCTGCGGAAGCTGTGTGCTCTGTAGGCTTTGTGGATGATGCGGCATACGCGTATCACGCCGAGTCAACGGTGCGTTGTTCTCCAACTCGCGACCGGGCATAGCCGTTAATTCGCGGGTGGCTAGGGACGAGCCAAGCTGGCGCGTAAATGCTCTGGTCGCTGACCATGTTGGTTCCTGCTGTATCGTGTAGTCAGCCTCGCGTGGCGGACGGGTATGGCGTGGCACCTCGTTACTTTCCACGCTTTCTATGCCATCATCGCCCTCCCAATCCCCATAGCGCATAGCCGTCGCGTCGTCTTCCCATTCCTCTTGCACGTCGGCAGGTGGTACGGATTCGTAGGTGTCATAATAGTCACCCGTGATACGTTGCTGTCGCTGCTGATTGCCTGCCTGTTGTGGGATGGTTGGCTCCTGTGCGACAGGTTGGTGATAATACATGGGGCGTCGCTCATTGACGCTTTTGCGCTGCACCGGATTGTAGGGGCGTTGTTGTGCGTACCTAGCACCCTGCTCGCCACGATTGTTAGCACCTGATGCAACAAATCTACCGGATTGCTGCGCTGGTGAGCCATCTTGTCGTACGCGCGCAGGTTGTTCGGGCAGGGGAGTGCGCGCAGGTTGTTCGGGCAGGGGCGTACGCCGTTGAAGCGGTGGACGCTGCTGCTGACCTTGCTGTGGTGCTTGTTGCTCGTGTGTCTGTTGACGGCGTTGTGCCGTCCTCATCATGATATCATTCAGGCGTTCCATAATTACCTGCCTTCTGCCTCCCAGTGCCTTAATATTGCGCTAATATAACTCCATTTACGCTTGTTGTGTAGCAACGCTTCGCGGAATGCGGCCTCAATCCACTCGGGTGGGTAGTGCTCGGCAGCATCTTTCAATTGATCGGCAATTAACGGTGAAAGTAATCCTATATTTTGTTCGTATAAGACAAAAATATTTGGTCGCTCAATGTGAACCTGGACATTGCGGCTCGCGTCAGCCCCGTTATTATAAGTATATCCTCGTGCTGGAACAGCAACTTCGCTTTCCTCCTCGACACGTTCCTGCTCGGCGGTGAGCAGACGTACCGGAACCATTTCTCCCCCCTGTAGTTCGTCTACCACCTTGCGACTGCGCGCCGTATTAAAGAAATACCACTCAATCAGCTCTGCCTGTTCCGCACCCTCGCTCACTAACCTTAAGTGTATACGCAAAAGGGTGCCTCGTGCAAGAGCCTGTTCTAAACCCTGGCGCAGCCGTTCTTCGGCTGGACGTGGATCGCCCCTGCGTTTGAGACTGCGCAGCAAGATGGCATCCGCTAGCAAATCGCGGTCGCTCACACAGCGCGGGTTGCCCTTTTTTTGTGCCAGCAACCAGAAGAGGTGCAGCGTCACTTTGAGCTCGGCACTGTCCTCAATCTCTGGTAGCAGCACCGTGAAGAACGTTTCCGGCACTGGTACAAATGGATTTTTCCCCGCGGGGAAGCCTACAAAACCTGTCATAAGTATTTGTCCAATAATGATGATTACTCCGTTGGCGGAGAGACTTCTAGATCATGGAAGCGCGTCTGGCTGGCTTGAAAATAAAGGCTGACTTCGCCAACCGGCCCGTTACGATGTTTCGCTATGATGATATCGGCTATGTTTTTGCGTTCCGATTCCGGGTTATACACGTCATCCCTATAAATAAACATGACGATGTCCGCATCTTGCTCGATGCTGTTGTGAACGATGATATCGCCTGCCACAAAGTTGTGTAGTCGTTCAACGGTTAAGTCGTAGACTTCGGCCTCGCCATCTGGCTCGATACTAAGTACTTCGTCCCAGTAAATGTCGCTTTGAAAGCCTCGCTGCTCGATCCTGACCTCGCTGCCCCTCCCAGGGTACCCGCAAGGGGTACCCCTACCATGGACGGTTTTCTCCACCACAGATGTATGCAGTGCAAGAGCGTTCTTGTCCATTACAACTACGCCACATTTTGATAGAGAGCTATTGCATGGAGAGAAGCGGATCGCTTCGTCCATGGTAAGGGCCCTTGCGGGTACCCAGGGGGTGGTGGGGCGTGGCGGGCTTCCCATTGCGCTTATCCTACTTCCCTGAGAAAGCTCATCAAGCTGTTGCCATCCCTTTAACGTGAGAAATTTATGATTTGCCGTCGCTCGAATAGTCCGTCCCAGGCGGGTAGTCATACGATAAATAGCCTTATGTCCGGTAGGAAAGGCATTGCTCACTGTACACTGTTCCAGTCGCCAGCTATCTGTGTTCAATGCAAGAACCTTGAAGCCCCTTTGGCCTACTAACTTCTCTATTGGCTGATATGTACCCAACTCAGGCAAATAGATGGGAGTATCACCAGTAAGACATCCGCTTTCACGAAGGTCAGATAGCTGCGGCACCTTCGATGTGCGACTCTCGACGGCGCGGGATAACTGGGCAAGGGCCAAGACCGGCACATTGAGCTCACGAGCCAGGCCCTTGAGATTACGGCTAATCTCGGATATCTCTTGCACGCGATTTTCGTTGCGCTTGCCGCTATTGGATACCGACTGCATCAACTGGAGATAATCCACGATGATCAGATCGACGCCCTTCTCAGCTTGCAAACGGCGTGCTTTACTGCGCATTTCGACTGACGAGATGCCCGCCGTGTCGTCAATCCAGATATTGGCTTCGGATAGCGTACCCATGGCAAATACGATGCGGTCCCACTCGTCATCTTCAATCCAGCCCGTGCGCAGACGCTGCTGATCGACACCGGCATCCATAGAGAGGAGACGCTGCACCAATTGTTCTTTGCTCATTTCCAGGCTGAATACGGCTACAGAACGCTGGTGCTTGACGGCGCTATTGTGAGCCAGACTGAGTGCTAGAGAAGTTTTTCCAACGGCCGGCCGGGCTGCTAGGATAATCAAATCCGATTTCTGCAAGCCACCCGTCAGCCTATCCAGGTCGGTAAAACCCGTGGGAACACCAACGATCGTACCACGCCGCTCGTGCAATTGATCTAGCTTATTCATATAGTCGGACAGGATGTCGCGTACAAGTGAGAAATCCGCGTGTGCATGCCGTTGGCTGATGTTGAAGATGAGCTGTTCAGCTTTATCCAGGGCGACATCCGCGTCGGCCTCTTCGTAGGCAACGGCGGCAATCTGTCCGGCAGCGTGTATCAGGCGGCGCAGAATGGCGTTGCGTTCTACAATGTGCCCATAGTATTCAACGTTGCCACTGGTCGGCACCTGGTTAATCAGCGAAGTAATGTAGCTAGCTCCCCCGACCCCCTCTAGTTTGTTACGCCGCTCCAGCTCGTCACAGATCGTGATGAAATCTGCTGCTTCGTGCCCCTCGTACAACTGCATGATCACTTCATAGATGTTACGATGGGCGTCACGATAGAAATCCTCCGCTTGCAGAAAATCTGCTACCTGGACGATGGCTTCAGGGTCGATAATGATGCTGCCAAGTACACCGCACTCAGCCTCAATATTTTGCGGTAATAACTTCTCCACGGACATCCTTTGTCGTTTGCGTGCGTGCTCGTGCGCCTTGTTTGCTAAACATAATAGCACATACGTTCGATCCCTGGCGCGGCCTTCTCTCTCCCAATACATAGCACGCGTCAAAAATAGCAGGGTCAAAAAAATGTGTGCTTCATCAGTGTACAGAATCTTTCGCCCGAAATCAATTGGTGCGTATTGATGAGCATTGTGGATATGTGGATATCTTTCAGAACATGTTGTGCTTGCGCGAATGAGACTGAGTGACATAACACGTATTTATCCCCCAGTTATCCACAGAATTGCGGGGGTTATGCACAGTTATCCACCAAGTTATCCACAAACATATCCACAAAGAAAGGTTCAATTGCCGCACAATGAATAAGGACTTTCGGCACTACGTGCGCCACCATTCTTGTCGAACATGAAATATAGAAAAGGAAATGGTGGAGGACCTATGCAGCAAGGATATACGAAAAAGGCCGAGGTAGCACCAGGCAGTGAGTCGTTTAATCGACCACCGCGCATTTGGGCTGCACCACCGCAAGGTGCTGTAACTATTCCACCACTACCTGCCAAGCCGCCTCTGCCCCAGATGCCTGGCAAGTTGACGATGGTCATGCCCCTGGTGATGATGGTCATGCTCGTCGGTGTCACGTTATTAATCAGTCATGGCTCGCTGCAACAAATGGCGTTTTTGCTCCCCATGGCATTATTTACAATCATGAGTCCACTCACCAATTTATTATCCGCTAAACAAGCAGTAAAATCGACCCTGCGCAAGTGGCGGCTGAGCGATAAGCTGTACCGCAAGGCACTCGCGAAAATGCGAGCGCAATTACGTGAACAGGCCAATTTGCAACGTCAGATTGCTCTCGAAATAGACCCTGATCCTGAGCAACTGGCGCCACGCATTATCGAACGCACGCGCCTATGGGAACGGCGAGCGGAAGACCCCGATTTTTTATCCGTGCGTGTGGGTAAAGGGAAGCGTCCGTTTACGATTACCATTCAGGCACCAGAGGTCGACCTGACAGAGCCATTAGCGGCGGATATCCAAAAACTGAAAGAACAGTTTCTCACTGTGAACGATATTCCTTGTAGTGTTTCGCTCACAAAGGTCAAGTCGCTGGGTGTCACTGGTCGGCGGCAAGATGTCGCGGCCCTCATGCGTGGCATTCTTTGTCAGATTGCTACACACCATTCGCCCGAAGATGTGCGTATTTTTGGCATTTATCCTATCTCGCAAAAAAATGACTGGGAGTGGATGGCCGAACTGCCGCATACTTTGGCTTTGAAAGCGGGCAATCAAGATCGTTTAGTGGCAGCGGGTGAGGACGAAGCGAACGCGTTGCTGAACGTACTGTTGGAAGAGTTGAGCCAGCGGGCCTCAAAAAATGAGGGCGATGGGACGGCACCTGTCGTCGTCAATTCGAATGCCTCACCTCCTTTACCACACCTTGTTGTCATCGTACATGACTACGTCGAAGTACGGAAGCACGCTGCTCTAACCCACGCCTTTAAGCTAGGCGAGCAATTGGGTGTTTCGGTGATCTACATGGTAGCACAGCAGCAGTCTATTCCTAGCGAATGTCGCGCAGTTGTTCGCTTATCTGATGAAGGCTTAGTGACTTATGCCACGGCAGGTTTCGCGGGTGAGACCTTTGACGAGGTCTATGCTGACACGATGACACTGGACGTGGCGCGCAAAGTAGCCCTTGCTCTGTTACCCCTGCATGTTGTACAGGAGGGCGAGGACGCCGTCGATTTGCCAACCAATGTTCGTTTACTCGACCTGCTAGAATTGCCTTTCGCCGATCAACTCGACGTCGAGAAGTGGTGGAGTCAACCACGCTTTGGGCGTTTGCGTGTTCCCATCGGCATGGGTATTGATGGGCCGCTGTGGATTGATCTCAATGACGCTGCCCATGGTCCGCATGGCATCATTGCTGGTACCACTGGCGCGGGCAAAAGCGAGTTGCTGCAATCGCTAATTGTGGGACTGGCTATCACTCACCATCCCCACCTGGTCAACTTTGTCCTGGTAGACTTTAAGGGTGGTGCCGCCTTTAAGCCGTTTGAAAAGATACCGCATACCGTCGGTATGGTCACAGACTTGAGTGGACGCTTGACTGAGCGAGCATTGACAGCTCTCAAAAGTGAGTTGCGGCGCCGTGAGCATATGTTAAGTCGTGTGAAAGTGCAGAAGATCGTCGAGTATCAGACCATGCGTGCGCAAAATCCGTCCGCCAATATGGAGCCAATGCCCAATCTGTTTATCATCATTGACGAGTTCGCGGAACTCGCTAAAGAACATCCTAACTTTATGGAAGGCCTAGTCAGTGTGGTACAGAAAGGCCGTAGCTTGGGCGTACATCTGATCCTGGCAACCCAGAAGCCAACTGGTTCCGTCAATCCCAACATCTGGTCGAACCTCAAGTTTCGCATCTGTCTGCGCGTGGCCTCGCTCCAAGATAGCCGCGACATGTTAGGACGCTCAGAGGCGGCACTGTTGCCCAGTACCATTCCAGGACGAGGCTACTTTGAAATTGGCTCCGAGGTCTTTGATCTCTTTCAAAGTGCGCGTATATCGTTACCCGCAAGAGTCGCCAATCAGTCTCAGCTTGCTCTGAAACAAGCTGAGGCTGGCGCAGGAGAGATGATCGACCAGACTGTGCTGATGGATGCCATAGAGCCATTTACCGCAACAATAGGGGCTGCACTCTTTAAGCCTTGGCCGGCTCCTTTGCCACGTCGCGTAAATCTGGGGGAGCTTTTCCGTCGTTGTAGGAAAACGTCTCACAAAGGTGACCTCCCTCCTTATGGTTGGTTAACCTGCCCTATTGGTCTGATTGATCTTCCTTCTGAACAGAAGCAGGAACCGTGGCTGCTGGATATGCCACGCAATGGCGGCCATGTCATGATCGCGGGCGCTTCTGGCACGGGGAAAAGCGTGTTTTTGCGGACGCTCATCACATCGCTGATACAGACGCATTCGCCCTCGCAACTGCATGTGTATATCATTGATTTTGGTGGTCAAGCCCTTCGTACCTTCGAGAAGTTGCCGCATGTTGGCGGGGTCTTTGGTGAAGCGGACGAAGAGTATATTCGCCGCTTACTCCGCAAGTTGAACGGGGTGATTGAGGAGCGCAAACAGTTTTGTATGACGCACCAGATTGAGGATTTCCTAACCTACCAACGCCGGAGAGCTGAAAATCCTGCTTTACCTGAAATGCCTGCCACGGTATTGATCATTGATAAGTTCACCGAATTTAAGCAGGCCCATGAAAAGGAGATGGATACCCTCCTCTCCATAGCACGGGATGGGCGAACCTATGGCGTCAATATCGTGGTCACACTGGATCGACCCGTGGCGGTATCCTCGCAACTACTCAGCCTGTTTGAGATGCGCATCGGTTTGCGCCTGGTAGAGCTCACAGACTCGCTCATTTTGCTCGGTAAACACGATGCTGCACACCTGGACCCAGGCAGCCCTGGACGTGGTTATAAGCGTGGCAAAGTGCTGGAAGAAGTACAAATTGCCTTGCCTGTGTCAGGCGACGATGATGATGAGCAGACACGGCAACTTGATGAGATGGTGAATGCTGTCGCGAAAGCTACAAAGGATTTGCGTTTGTCGCAAGCACCACCCATTCGGCTGCTGCCTGAATATGTCCGTGCCGACTACTTTTTGATGGATGCGATCTCCAATACTGCCGTGAGAACGCCAACGGGCTTAGCCGCCGATGACCAGGGAAAGGCAGATACCGCGCTGCGCATTCGCCTGGGCATCGAGGACTTCTCGCTTAGCCCGATAGCCTTGGAACTCAATGCGGATACGCCCCATGTCCTGGTTGGCGGCGGCCCTGGTAGTGGCAGAACGAGCGTCTTGCATACCTGTCTATTGATGCTGGCAAGTACGCCGGAGAATAAACATGCCAGGGTCATTCTGCTGGATTTCCGCCGTAGCTCGCGCCTACTGCGCCGCTTGCCCAACATCTGGCTGTACGCGGATAACGAGGAGAAACTGATCGAGACGGTAAATATATTAAAGGTAGAATTGAAGGAACGCGTGAGCCGTCTGCGTGAGGAGTTGGAAAAAGAGCAAAGTGACGATGAGCCGATAGGACTACGCGAGGCTCCTATTGTGCTCGTTATCGATGACTATGAGCAGTTTTCTGCCTTGCTCAAGAATCCCTTAAACGATCTGAAGGAGTTTCTTTTGCAGGCGCGTGATCTACGTTTTCACATCATTGTGGCAGGGAGTCCGTCCGACCTAGCAAAATCTGATACCATCTTGCAACAGGTACGCATCTGCCGTATGGGCGTTGTGCTGGGGGCAGACCCGCAAGATTCAGCCTTATTAGGGGTACGGATGAGCGATATGCCTCCTGGGCGTGGCTATCTTGTACGGCGCAATAAACGCTTTCTCGTGCAGGTCGCGCACCTTGACACAAAAACTTTGTTGCCCTGGCTCACCCGCTTAAGACAATCCCAGCCCACGTCCCCTGCGCCTGTAATTGTCGAGTCAACACCCACTGATCAGCAATTACTCGATGAGGCCACGAAACTCGCCGACGCGGCCCTTAGCGGCGCGTTAAGCAATGCATCCGCTCCATAATCGTTCTTGACTGCAAGAATAAACTTTCCAGATAAACGTGGTTCGAATGATGCATGAGAGAGTGTTTTGATGTCTACTCACTTATTCTTTATTCAGGCTTTTTCGTAAGCATGACAAGGTGCTGTAACACCTGCTCTAACTTTTCATCTAATGTGTCCAGATGACGTTTGATCTCAATAATATCTTGCCCCTGCCCATCTAGATGACGTTTGATCTCGATAATATCTTGCCCCTGCCCATTTTGTTGGTCTTTAATCGCTCTGGTTTCTTCTTTAATACCCTCTAGCCGTGTATCAATTCCATCAAGATGAACATTGACCATCTTCACTTGATTTTTGATTTCTTTGATATCTTGTCCCTGGTTCCCAACAATACCCCGAATTATCGTGACTGCGCTGTTTGTATCATCCAGTTTGTAGATGATATCACGTTTCATGGTTGCGGCATCTTTTTCTAATGCGGCAATACGCTGATCATACGTAGACATGGTAACTCCAATCACAAAGCGTTCATCTATGCCATAGAGTATAACAGACTTTGTAATATAATTACTAGAAGGAACCCACGACAGAAACAAAGCGAATGGTGCAATCTTCTGTCAGGGCTTGTAACCAGACTGCGTATTTGCTGGTAAGAGAACAAGAAAGTATCTCCCACTGTATATTTATTTTCATTGCAGCTTTATAGGAGAGCAATAACAATGCTGAAGCACATGGCACCTACCATCACGAAAGTTTGGCTGTCTTTATTTACTGTTGGCCTTGTACTGGCTCTAGCGGCCTGTGGCGGTACACCCGCCACAACAGGGACGGTAACAACGCCGACCGTAGCTCCTACCGTTACTGCTACCGCTACTTCGACGACCAACCCAACACCCACTCCAACGCCGACCACAGCCACAAGTAGTAGTGGGAACAGCGTCACCATAATGAACTTCTCGTTCAGCCCGAATAGCCTCACCGTCAAAGTGGGCACCATGGTAACATGGACGAACCATGATAGCGTGACCCATAGCGTCACAGCGGACCAGGGAGCCTTCAGTTCACTCGTCCCCTCTGGCAGCACCTTTAGCTTCACCTTTACCAAGGCGGGCACCTATGCCTACCACTGCAAAATCCATCCGTCGATGACGGCAACAATTATTGTGCAATAGTCAGTCCTGCTATCGTAGTGGGGTGAGAACACTACCCCATTTCACGCCCGACCAGCGGTATTTCCGATGGTCGGGCTTTTTGTTGTTGTTGTGTCAATTGGCTTTTCACCTATCCCTAAAGCAAAGTTTTAACAGAGATTTAACATGGCTTAACATATCCATAAAGCATAGTTAATGACTGCATGCTAAGGTATGAATACAACGTCAATGATGCACATAGCGCGTGAGACGTTATGGATTAGAATTTTTTTCAAGGAACAGCCTGATAGGCTGTCCTCAGGAGGACTCATGTTGAAACGATGGCATATCGCACCCGTGTTTGCATTTGTGGTGCTTGTGAGCTTACTTATTTCAGCTTGTGGTGGCACGACTACTGGTAGTACCACACCAACCGCCGGCGTAAGCGCACCCGGTAAACTTACCTGTGTACAAGGCAGTATGACTGCCGATGGCTCAACCGCACTGGCTCCATTGGTGCAAGCCGTGGCTAAAGATTATCAAAGCAAATGCTCTGGCTCGACTATCACTGTCAACCTTGGCGGTAGTAAAACTGGTCTCGCCGATGCCGAATCCGGAACTGTTCAAATTGGTAACTCTGACGTGTTTGCCAATTCAACGCAGGCTGACCTCAAAGATCATCAGGTCGCCGTTGTAATCTTTACGGTCTTGATCAACAGCAAAGTTACTGGCGTAACCGGCCTTACCACCGCTCAGATCAAGAGCATCTATAGTGGTGCTGTTACCAACTGGAATCAGGTTGGTGGCCCCAATCTCAAAATCGTCGTCGTCAGCCGACCAGCCAGCTCCGGTACCCGCGCAACCTTCCAGAAATATCTCCTTGGCGGTCCAGAGACCATTGCTGGACCATCCAGCTTGACCAGTGACAGCACTGGCACCGTCGTGCAAAATATCACCCAGACCGATGGTGCCATTGGCTATGCCGCCCTGAGCGCGGCTAAAGCTTCTGGCTTAATCCTGCTCACCATCGACGGTAGCGCGCCAACACCTGCCCTTGTCGAGAGCAACACCTACAAATTCTGGAACATTGAGCACATGTACACGAAGGGTGATGCGACTGGACTTCCACAAGCCCTGATCGACTACATGTCCAGCACTGCCGCTAAGACGCTTGCCAGTGGCCTCTCTTTTATCAGCATCAGCGATATGCAACAGTCCGCCATACAAGCGCACCAGCCTACCAGCTAGCATTCAGGTGATGAAGTAAGAGATTGATATGAGGAATATAGCAACCTTCCTCGTATCAATCTCTTACTAGAGCTACAGGAGCTTACTATGCAACGCACCCGTATCGTAGACAATAGTACGCGCTACATTTTTCTCGTCTGTGCTATATTTCTCGTCGCAGTCATTGTGGGCGTCTTTATCTTTATTGGTCTCAATGCATTTCGTGTCTTTACTGAAGGTGCGAATGTCAAAGATTTCTTCTTCGGTACCAACTGGGACCCTACCGGCAATAATGATATCAATGGCAATCCCCATTTCGGTGCGGGTGGTCTCATCCTGGGCTCCATTGTAATCACACTTATATCCGTTCTCATTGTGACACCCTTGGCCTTTGGTATGGCACTCAGTTTTACCGAAATCTTTCCACGCAGGCTTGCTAACCTGTTGCAACCGCTCATCGAAATTTTTAGTGGTATGCCTTCGGTCGTCGTTGGCTTTCTTGGTCTGATTGTACTGGTGCCTTTCTTACAAAAAGCGGCTGCACCTTTCGATGGCGGTATTGCAACGGGTGGTTATGGTTGGGGAGCCGCTATTTTGGTGCTGATCATTATGATCTTGCCCACCGTCATCAGTATCTCGATTGACACACTCCGAGCTGTGCCAGACAGTGTTCGTGAAGCCAGTCTCGCCCTTGGTTCAACACGTTGGCAGATGATGACCAAAGCCATCCTTCCAGCCGCCGCTCCTGGACTGGCCACCGCCGTTGTCTTTGGTATGGTTCGCGCCATTGGCGAAACACTGGCTGTCAGCATGGTTCTCAGCGGAAGTTCGCTGCCTAAGAACTTGTTTTCTCTGCTCGCCTTCTTCCAACCAAATATCAACGTCACACAAGCCATCGTCAGTGACTTTGCGGAAACTTCGGGTGCGTCCCGCGATGCCTACTGGACGCTCGCCTTCGTTCTCCTCGTCATCTCTTTCCTTTTCATCTGTATCAGCCGCTATTTGGCCAGTAGGAGCGTGTATAAATGAGTATTCAAGGCGTACAGCCTACGTCAGTGTCACGGCGCGGGGATGACGACCAACATGTCGCAACAGCACGTTTGATGCGTCGGCTCCATATCACTAATCGCATCGCTTTAAGCCTGCTCTGGGCCGTAGCCGCGATAGTCACCCTCATCTTCGTCTCTATTATCGTCCTTTTACTGTTTCAAGGCTTCGTTGACATCTTTAACCCGCAATTCTACAGCCTGGGCGATAATCCCATCTCCATTGCGCCAGAGTTGTTCAATACCTTTTATATCTTGATCCTTTCAGAGCTGTTTCTCTTTCCCATCTCCCTGGCTGCTGCCATTTACCTTATGGAATACGCCCCACAGGGAAGATTGGTTACTGTCATACATTTCGCGGCAGAGACACTAGCAGGTGTTCCCTCCATTGTGCTCGGGCTCTTTGGCGTCATCGCCTTTGGCGTCTATGCCCACCTGGGTACGAGCCGTCTGACTGGTGCGCTCACCCTGCTCTGTCTGAACCTGCCACTGGCCCTCCGTCTGTTTGAAGATGCTTTGGCATCTGTGCCACGGGAGTTACGCGAAGGTGGCCTTGCCCTCGGTGCCACCAAATGGCACACCATTCGCACTATCGTTTTGCCTTCCGCGTTGCCCGGCCTGATTACAGGCTTAATCCTTTCCGCTGGTAAGATCATCGGCGAAGCAGCCGCTTTGATCTTTACGATGGGTGCCTTTAATCCTGCCAACGTCTATACGCTCAACCCTCTCATTGCCAGCGACACGTTGACTATCCATCTCTGGTTCGTGAAAACTCAGGGCGCTGGCTCCATCCAGGGGCTATCATCTGCCGGCGCGACGGCTGTCTCCGCTGGTTCTGCTACGCTCTTGATACTCATTTTATTAGTGATCAACTTGAGTGCCCGTGGCATTGGACGCTACATTCAACGCCGTATTACCGCCGCCTGATGGCGCGATAATGCGCCTTTTCACACGTATTGCATAACCTTGTACCTACAAATTCCGGCAAACCCGTTAGTAGCGAGGATAGAACTGTCATGAATGTTTCCGCCGAATTGCCTAATGATGGGAAGAGCCTCTTTCCTGAAGGTGCCAACATATTTTCGCGAAAAGTAGCGCGTAGTGGTCACATCTCCTTCGAGGGACGCCCATACTTCATCAGTAAAGCATTAGCAGGTCGCTACATCCGACTGGTGGTCTTCGCCGATCGCCTTATTGTAGATACAGCTATTCCGCTGCACAAAGAGTATCTACTGGTTTAAGGGCATTGGCTGGCAAGAGGCTTAGCTTTCTGGTGTTGCTAAGCCTCTTGCCAGCCAATGCATTGTGTCGCGCGCTCGGCGATGAAGTGGCCTGTGTAGACTCGCCGCAAATTATTATATAATCATAGCAGAAGGAGGTTCTATGGAGACCCGTCTTAATAGATCACAGCAACTACCAGATACAACGGACGCAGTGAAACAAGCTGCCCCGGCGACTACAGAAGCGATTGAAGAACATACAATGAAGGTAAATCCGAGTAGAAACCTGAATCTTGAAGCTGGTGTTAAAATAAATATCCAGCATGTCAACTTTTATTATAGTGCCAAGCAAGTGCTGTTCGATGTCTCGTTCCCCGTGCGTGAATATCAAGTCACCGCCTTGATTGGACCATCTGGCTGCGGCAAATCGACATTCTTGCGCACCCTCAACCGCATGAATGATCTCATCCCTGGTACACATACCGAGGGTGTGGCTGCTCTGGAAGATCAGAATATCTATGACTCGTCGACGGATGTGGTGCTTTTACGACAGCGCATTGGCATGGTCTTCCAGCGACCTAACCCATTCCCCAAATCAATTTTCGATAACGTCGCCTATGGCCTACAAGTTCAGGGCAAATCTAAGAAGGTTGTTGAAGAGTCGGTTGAGCAGAGCCTGCGTGATGCTGCTATCTGGGATGAAGTCAAGGATCGGCTAAAAGCCTCGGCGCTGGGCCTTTCTGGCGGTCAGCAACAACGCCTCTGCATTGCTCGTGCGCTGGCCGTGCATCCCGAAGTGTTGCTGATGGACGAGCCGTGCTCAGCACTCGATCCCATCGCCACTTTGAAGATCGAGGAACTTATCACTGAACTGGCGAAGGATTACACTATCGTCATCGTGACACACAATATGCAGCAAGCTGCGCGTGTCTCACAATATACTGGCTTCTTCCTCTCTGGCAAGCTGATCGAGTATGCACCCACGGTGGATATCTTTGAGCGTCCAAAGAAGAAGGAGACTGAGGATTACATCAGTGGGCGCTTCGGTTAAGCATGTAGGTACCGAAGTGGGAGGATAAATTGGGTCGTAAAATTTTGGTTGTAGACGATGAAGCAGTTCTGGTAGAAACCATCGCCTACAATCTGGAGCAAGCGGGTTATCAGGTTACAACGGCGGCTGATGGTGCCAGTGCTTTACTGGCGGCACAACGCGAGACGCCAGATTTAATCATTCTCGATATTATGTTGCCAGAGATGGATGGCCTGGAGGTCTGTCGCCAGTTGCGTCGCGAAAGCAATACAGCCACCACCCCTATTATGATGCTCACCGCCAAGGGCGATGAAATAGACAAAGTTGTCGGCCTCGAAGTAGGGGCCGATGATTATGTTACCAAACCCTTTGGTCGTCGAGAGCTCTTGGCTCGTGTTCGTGCTTTGCTGCGCCGCTCGGAATATGTTACCCCCGCCGAAGTAGAACGTAACGCTCAGGACGACAGCAATAAAGTACCTCGTGCCAGTCGCGAACTGGTAGCAGGCCAACTCCGTATTGACCTTGCCGGGCGCCGTGTCAACTGTCGCGGCCTGGAACTGGAGTTGCAACCCAAACAGTTCGAACTGCTAACCTACTTTGTGCGCAACCGTGGCACCGTATTGACCCGCGACCAACTTTTGCACAATGTCTGGGGCTACGATTACGTCGGTGATACGCGTACCGTCGATGTCCATGTGCGCTGGCTCCGCGAAAAAGTGGAAGAAGACCCCGCCAATCCCCACCTCATCCAAACCGTCCGCGGCGTCGGCTACTGCTTCCGTTAAAAAGCAGGAACACCAGAGGCCACCGCAGGTGGCCTGTCAAAGAGGGATGCAAGGGGCTGCGCCCCTTGACTGGGTTCTAGGGCTGCGCCCTAGCCTCTCTCCTCCCCCTGCCGCCGCAGGCGGCCTGTTAAAGCAGGGATGCAAGGGCGCAGCCCCTTGCATCCCTGCTTTGATATTTCCAACAAAATAACGTCCTTCTTGATAATGAGGTAAAATAGAAGAAACACAGAACACCATACTGCTGGAGGAATGGACATGCCCTTCATGGGAATTGACACAATAACTTTGCTAACTACCGTCTTTTGGATCTGGATGCTCGTAGACTGCCTGTTCCATAAACGCATCAAATATGGCTGGTTTATCTTTATCTTCTTCACGCACATCGTTGGTGCCGTTATCTACTTCTTCATCGCTTGTTCCAATCGCAACCCTGTCGATGCTCTGGCCTACTACATACAGCGACTGACCGGCAACTCAAATCCGTTCAAGTCGAAATTCGTTCCGCCCAAGCCGCCGAAACCATTCGCTCAAGCCAAAACAGTCAATACCGCCTATACCCCATATCAGTACGGCTACCGGCCTCAAGCTGTGGTTCCCGCATCACCACCACCTTCCGTCTACCAGGAAACACCACCGCAATACGATGCACAGTCTGAATACGAGCAGCCAACCACCACCTATCCCGAAATGCCACCGCAACAAATGCATTAATTCTTGTCCACCCCCAGCAAGGATGCAAGGGGGGCAACCACTTGACTGTACCCTGTCCGCACCCTGCCTGGGGGGCAGGTAATACAGGTAATAGAGGGCTGCGCCCTAGTCTTCCCTCCCTCCTTTCCCTGCCGCCGAAGGCGGCCTGTCACATGAAGAGAAACAAAGCAATAGGTATCTAATGTGGTATCATAAAAGTGATTTTTATCGTAGTGTACTTGCCTGACGGAGGAGTAGAATTTGACGAGCTTGACCACAGACTTAACACTTACACCTGATTCCTCGATAGATTTACACATGCACACCACCTATAGTGATGGTCGCTGGCCCGCTCAGCAACTGATCGATTATCTTGTCAACGAAGGCTTTGACTTGGTCGCCGTTACCGACCACGACCGCGTTGACATGGTTGCCAATACGCAAGCATTAGCCGCCGCCAAGAACTTACCAGTGCTGGCTGGCGTGGAAATGAGCACCGAACGGAACGGTCAGATGGGCCATATGCTCTGTTATGGCTTTGACCCCGCAAACAACTACCTTACCACAGTCACCGAGAACGTTGTTCGTATGCAACTGGAAAACACCCATGCCGTCCACGACGAACTGTTACGCCGTGGCTACACCTTTCCACGCGAAGCCGAGGTCCTCGCCGAGAACGACGGAAAACTCAGAAGGCCAGCAGACAATGGTCGGCTCTTGCGCGAACATGGCTATGCCGCCGATTGGCAGACCGCCCTCCGTATGATACGCGAAGCCGGTTTTCATTCAATTATGGCTAATATGGCAGAGACGGTAGACGCCGCCCATCGTAGCGGAGCCGTGTGCCTCATCGCCCATCCTGGTCGTCGCGAACACAATTTTACCTTCTATGACACAGCTCTCCTCGATCAGTTGCGTGCCGAGATACCCATCGACGGCATCGAGGTCTACCACCCCTACCACTCGCCTGAGATCATCGAAACCTACCTGGCCTATGTGAAAAAGCACAATCTGCTCTTCAGCACTGGCTCCGACTCCCACAGCATGCCCGGACGCATGCCCATCAAGCACCGCGCCGAGGTCAGCCGCCAACTACTGGAACGGCTCGGCATTCAGGTGAAGTAACCAGATGCCACGCGTTTCCTAGGGCGACCGCAAGGGTGCGCCCCTACTATAAACGCCCGCTCGTTACCGCGCAAAGCGGCTCGTTGAGCCGCTGCGTGTCTATTAGTGGCGGACCCGTGCGGGCGCCCGGGGGGGAACGCC
>JBBQXY010000112.1:0-20149 GCA_038209195.1 Ktedonobacterales bacterium
TACAGTGTCGTCAGAAAGGTATCAAGATCTATCATGTTAGCTCCTTTTCTTCGAAAAGTTCTGGATATGCTAACTATAGGTTCCTTTTACCTTTCTTTTCAAACTCTTCCTCTCTTTTCTAATTCACACCAAACGTTTAAACGTTGTTCTATTCATCCTGGTATCTCTTGTGAGAGCCAGGATGAAGGCTTTCGGAACTCACTGCTATGCCTGGACTGTCTCTACACGCCAGCTTGAGCAGATATAAGCAACGCGGCTATCGACAGTATGTTGATCATAGGAATTGGTGATACCGTTATACCCAGATTCGAGATGGCCGTAATATGTGACTGTTACGTTATCGCGAGTGAAGCCGATCGGGAAGGTTCCTTTGTATGTGCCATTAAAGTACCAGTCAACATTGGTGGTGTTATCCCAGTGGATGGTTATCGCGTTCCCATCAGGTGTAGTGATTAACAGAGCTTGCTGCTTATATGGCAGATAGACCATAGTATGTTGACCACTACAACTAAAATCCGGCGAAGAACTGGAACTACTGGAGGTTGTGGACACCGACGAGGAACTATTGGAAACGGGCGTCGTTGTTGGAATCGTCCCAGACTGACCAGACGAGCTACTCGTTGTTGAACTGCTTGATAAATCTGTTGCTGTGTTTCCTGAGTACGCACCGGAATGCTGAGTTGAAGAAACAAAACTTACCAGCAGTATTACCAGTACTCCGACTCCAATTAAAGCGGCTAATCTGATGAGTGATTTGCGAGTTCTCATATTTACCCTCCGTCTATTTCTTGTGCTTGAGCGTTCACGCTCATTTCAATTTCTATGCATAGTATGCAGTAGAGGGGATATAAATCAGAACATCAGGACACATCATATACACATCATATACACAATATTTTTTGTGAAAGTATGAAAAGAGCCTGCCGAACAACCTCATCGCTGCCCTCGGCAACACTAGACACAGTGTGATAGAATAAAGTGTATCTATTATCTACTCTTTCCACTTTTTCCTGGCACAAAAAGAAAGGGAGACGTGAAAAGTAACCTAGACCATACTTTTTGACAAAGGCAGCAATAGACTTGGAGCAAATTACAAATATAGGAGCGAACCTGGCACAGCACGATAGGCTAGCCAGTACACGCGACGCAACTTTCAGCATGGATATAGCATTTCCGGGCAATGAGCCTCTACAGGAAGGCCTCACCCCGACAGCCATCTTCAATCTCACCGACCGCCTGGCAATTTTTACGTATCTGGTCAACTCCAATCGCATACGCTGGTACCGCGTCATTATGCGCGCCTTTCTGCAACACCACCGCGATTTGTATCACTATCAGCTCACGGCCCCAGAAGTGCGCGATGCTGTCCGTGCCGCGTTTGACCCGGAATATAGTCTGGAACAGTGCCAGAATGACCTGGCCTCACTTAAAGAGTGGGGCAACGTCACGACGATTTATGATGCCAGTCGTGCCACCTCTATCGCCAGCTTTCTCGCCCCGGCCCTGCTCTATCAGGCCACACCGGAAGCTATCGCCATCGAAACCTTCCTGGAAGAGCAGACACGCATCAGTGCCGCCAAAGGCTCGCTGCGCCAGAGCGACCTGCCGCGCCTGTGGGCTTCTTTGGAACAACTCGATAAAGATATACCAACACACGCGCTTGAACTGCCAGCACAGAGTCGCGAAATCGCGGAAGAGTGGCAGCGTGCCTTCGAGGTGTGGAACACGATGGCCCGTGAAGCGGCCCAATACCTGGCCAATATGATCAATGCCGCCCAACAAGATCGCGCCGATCTGGCCGCGTACCAGGTCTATAAAGCGGCAGTCGTGGCTTACGTGCATGGTTTCGCGCAAGCCCTGACGCAGTATGCACGGCGCGTGCGTGAATTGCTGCACGAGTGGTCGGTGAACGGCAAAAAAGAGCAGTTAATCCAGATTGTCGCACAGTACATCGAGCCACCTGCGCCCACCATTGAGAGTCGCTCCACAGAGGAAGAATTGGCGCAAGAAGCCCGTAACCAGGTGGAAGCTTTGAGCTACTGGTTTGCCGAGGGGAAGAATGCTGATTCGTTCCGCCGCAACGCCCTGGCTGAGGTAGACAAAGTCGTGCGGCGCGCTTCGTCGCTGGCTGCTTCGGCACGACCGAGTGCCAACTATGCTACACATTTGAATACCCTGGCGCATCTGCTATTGGAAGCCAGAGATGGTGAGGCAGCCCAACAACTGTTCTCGGTGGCCTTCGCCAACCTCTTGCCAATACACCTGTCGGAAGGTCTCACGGGTTCAGCCAGTGCTGCGTATGAGCCTGGACAGCAGGGCAAGTTGGGAGAATGGCAGAAGCCGCCCGCTGTCACACTGCGCCTGCGTCCGGTCAGCCGCACGTATCGCGGCGATCCGCCGATGGAAGACCCGGTGATAGACAACCGCACCATCATTCGCGCTATGATTGTGCAACATGAACGCAAAGCGCAGGAACAAACCGAACGCTTTAAGCGGCTTTTCGCACGCACGCATCTCGATCTTGGCACGCTGACGAAATTTATCTCGGCGGCAGACCGAAACATGCTGATGGAGATAGTCGATGCCTGCTTGATCGATCCCTATCACCAGTATCGCGCTCCCGATGGCTCAACCATCCTCTTGCATAACTATGAAGAGCAGAGCTATGCTACTCTGCGCTCAAACGATGGCACCTTGTTCATACCACGCTATCGTCTGGAACGCCAATTAGAGGAGTCGAACAGTACAGAAGCGATAGAAACGCCAACCACATTTGATGATGAGCTAGTAACGGCGCAGGGGGGAGAATAGGGAACAATGAGTACAATGAACATGACGAACACGACGAACAGACAAGCTCCTGCGGCTGATCTGGTAAAGGCGCATATAGCCTTGATGGAGCGCGAAGTCATTCTGCCGAAACAGGGTGATCTGTTTCGTTTGATACAACATCACTACTACAAGCTGCAAAGCTGGCACGATCAAAATACTGGCTGGCATATCCAGCGCACGAGCACGGTGATTCGCCTGATGCGCCACTTGAGCGCAAGCACGCCCGGCTATCTCTATGAACGTCTCAGGGAACCGCGTGACTTTGCCTGTCTGACGTGGACACTGTGGTACGCGGAACACCGTCAACTCAGTGGACGCGGCAACGCGCAACAGTTTCTGCTGTCGCAGTTGGCGGAACAAATTCAGGAGCAATCGGCTACAGGGAGTAACGGCGAACAGGCAAAGTTCGATTTCCGCAGACAGTCCGACCGCTACAGTATTCAACGCGCCCTGCAATACCTGGAAGACCTGGGTGGTATCCACCTCGTCGATGGGCAGACCAGAGAGTGGGTGGAGCAAACGCCTGATGCCGATGTGCTTTACGAGTTCACCGATGTTGTGCATTCACTGGTAGCCGCGCTCAACCCGCAGAAAGTTAAGGCGAGCGCGGAACGGCTGAACGATAGCGCGACGCTACTGCAACCCACGCGCTTACCCACGACGACGGAGAACGCATCCGACCTGATGCGAGCCTGGCGCGTCTTGCTGCTAGGCCCCGCGCTGTTTCGCTTCGACGATCCTGCCGCCTTTGCCGCACTGATGGCCCATAGCGAGGAAATAGCCAATGAACTACTCAACACCTTTGGTTGGCTCCTCGATATCCGGCGCGATTATGCCTGTATTGTACGCGCCAGTGGCACGTCAAACGGCCCTGTCACGGCAATGACGCTCTACGGAGCCAGCGATCATATAGCAATGTTGCTCTGTTCCGCCATGCGCAAACAGTTAGAAACGGGTGCGTGGTCGCCGCCGGACGCGTATGGGTGCCTGCATGTGACCACAGAGGACATAGCTGAACTGCTCTACGCCTTGCGTGAGCGTTACGGAGAGAACTGGGGCAATGATGCCCGTAGCAAGAGTTCACGTGCCCTCTTACAAGAGGTGTATCGCAAGATGCGACTGCTGGGCCTGATCCGTGGCCCTGACGAAGCTGGCAATATGCTGGTAATGCCAACGGCGGCCCGTTACGCCGCCACGTACGATAAAGGTGAACCAGAAACAAAACCAACACGCAGCAAAGCCAAACCACTAGGTGCCACCATTCCCATGGGGCTGAAATAGTAGAGTAAAGAAAAAAAGCATATGCAACAAACCTTTAAAGATGTCGCGGCCTGGCCCAATGAGCCACAGGGCAGCAATGGAAAAACAAATAGTGCCGAAGCGGCCCTCGCCCGTCAAATAGATCTATTACAAACGTTCAGTGGCGGGCCACAAGGATATCGTCTGCGCCGCATTCTATTGACCAATTTCTGGCTCTATGGACAGCAGGAATTTGAGATTCCACACGGACGACTCTTCCTGGCAGGTGAGAATGCCAGTGGCAAATCGACGGTGCTGACAGCAGCCTTACCGCTGGCCCTGGATGGCGATCTGCGCCCCAATCGGCTTGATACCTTTGGTGGACGCGAACGGCACATCGAATATTACGTCCTTGGCGGTGCAGAATCGGCTACACCTTACCAACATGAACGGCGCACGGCCTATATCGCCCTGGAATTTGAATGGTGCGACCCCAATACGCCACCTATCGCAGAAGAATTGCGCCAGCGTTGGGAAAATGGTGATCGTGAGCGAACGCGCTTCCTCACCATTGGCTTGAGTATCGCTGGCAACGCCAATGCCAGTGACCGCATCCGTCCCCTGCGCTTCTTAATCACCGATGGCTCGCGCCTGGGCTACGATATCCATACCCTGCACGATACGGGGAACAAACACGAGAAGCGGGCTTACGACCATTCGCGTTTTAAGCAGGTGCTCGAAGGGCATGGCATCGTGTGCGATTCGCAAGCTGAATATGAGCGGCAGGTCTCGCGCTACCTATTCGGCTTCCGCGACGAAAAAGACTTCCAGAAGTTGATTAACCTCTTGCTTGTGCTGCGCCGCCCTAACCTGAGTAGCGAACTGAGTTTTTCGCGCGTACACGACTACCTCAAACAGTCGCTGCGCAAAATCTCTGGCGAGACTACGCATCGCGTCATCGGCACCATTGAGCGCATCGATGCCATCAGCACCGAGATAGAGCGCATCCAGGGAGCGTATAATTCGACGGAACGGCTGCATCAGGCACGGCAGAGCCTCGCACTGGTACGCGCCCAACTGGCAGCGTGCGAGTATATCGAAACGCAGTTGGCAGAGGACAGCGTACAGAGTCGCGTCAATCGGCTGCGCAGAGACCTCTCCACGGCAGAGCAAGAACGACAACGCACAGAAGCCCTTACGCAGGCCTTGCAGAGCGAACAATCGCAAGTCAACGGCCAGATCAAAGCGCTGGAAAGTAGCGAAGGCTTGCAGATTGCTACGCAACTTGACACCGTCCGTACTCGTGCGCAAGAGGCCGAGGCGCAACTGCATCTGCAAGAGCAAAACCTGGCTACCGCCCAACAGGCGATAGGGGAAAATAGCGCGAACCTGGAACGGCAGAACCTGCGTTTTGAGAAATTGAAAAGCGAAAGCATAGCGCACCTGCGCGAGTTGCTCAGCGTTGCCCGCGAGGAGAGCTACTGGGAGGTAGCTGCCCTACAATTAGAAGAGGCTGTGCAGCAGGTAACACGCCTCTCTGCCAGCGCGAGCGCGCCACAGGCCGTGCCTTTGGGCGTAACCTCCTTCTTAGATGAGCAGGCGCAAGAACGCATTGTGTGGTTGCGCAGTCTGGAGGAACTCCACCAGCAGCGCGAGCACTTAGAGCGCACCGTGCAGAATGCACGTTCGCTGGAGACCACGCGCTTTCAGGAACTCGATGATGCGCGCCGTCACTTCCAGTCCACGCAAGATCGCGCCTCGAGCGCCCAGCAACACATCACTAGCGTGCTGGAACAATTCGTGAAGGATAGCAATCTGGAGCAACGTGATGACGATGGTGATACTAGCGGTGATGCGCTCGACAGCGCAGATTATACCATCGCGCCAGCTTCCGGTACCATGGTGGACGATGCATCTTTTACAGAGAGGGTGATTGAGCAGTTCGCGGCTGCTTTGAACCATTATCGTGAGTTCATCGATAGGCTGGAAAGCGATTTGATAGAGGTGGCGGACTCGGTGCAGGGTGAATTGGACGAATTGCAACTGCTGACCGGCAGTAAAAATCACGAGATTGCCGAACTCAAAGCACTGTATGACGTGAAGTTAGCCGAGCCAGAGTTCACTCCTCTGCGTTCAGCCCATCGCACACTGGCCCGTGCCAAACTGGCTGAGGCGGGTATTGCCGCCCAGCCACTGTATGCCCTGCTCGATTTTGCACCCACTATTGATAGCGCAAGCGCGGAAGCTGGACAGATCGAATACATGTTAGAAGATGCGGGTCTGCTCGACGCCCTCGTGGTTACACCCACCCAGCAAGGTGCCGCTGAAGCACTACTGGCAAAAGAGGGTCTCAGCGATTGTCTTGTGACTATAGGAAATGGGAGTGTGGGCACACCCTTTACTGCATTTCAGCACAAAGTGGCTGAGAAACTGCGCTTCGATACTACCGTCGCTGATGGCAGTGAGTGGGAATCGTCAGTGCAGGCCTTCTTGGCGGCTATCGGACAGGCGGCTCAAAGCAGTGTAGAGACAGACGCACACGTTGGAGATGGCTATTGGGAGCATGGACTGCTGCGGGGGTACGCTGGTGGTGGTGAGGCACGGGCGATTGGGAAAGCCACACGCCTGCGCGTGCGGCAGCGCGAACTGGATGCGTTGGTGGAGCACCAGGCGCGATTGGCCGAAGAATTACACGCCTTGACGCAACAACTGGCCCATTACGAACAACGGTCAGCGCAGATACAGGAACAACAGCGGCAGTTACGCAAGATACTGGCGCAGAGCGGATTGGAAGAGATACACGCCGCGCTTTCCCATGCGAAGGGAACGCTGGATGATGCCAGGGCAAAGTATCAGAAGGCCCATCAGCAGACGCTTGACGCGAGACAGCAGGTCAATGCGGTGCTGGGCCGCTTAGAGCATGCATGCAACGGCATCACGCCGTTGGCGACCGATGTGCAACGCGTCAAAAACGCGCTGCAAGGCGTGATGAAGCTCAAAAATCAGTCCCGCCTCTTGCAGAACCAACTGACGGGTATTGCCAGTACGGGGGAAGAGTATCAAAAAGCGCACGAGACGCTGGAAAGGGCGCGTCTCACGCAAAGCAACGCTGCCCAACTCTACGAACGGGTGCGCCATCAAACGTTGCAAGTGCAGGCAGAGCTAGCGGAGCTACAGCACATTGCAGCCTCTGCCAACGCCGAGGAGTTGAGCGAGCGGTTGCGTTCCTTGCGCGAACGCAGCGAGACACTCCTGACCGAACTGGACGAGGCCAAGACCAGTTTTATTCGTGCGGACGAGCGCGTCAACAACGCGACAGCACACCTGGCGGAGGCGCAAGAACGCTTGCAACAGGCCCAGGAACTACGTGGCGAGAAACAGGCGCGTTTTATCGGACTGCTTGACGCGTATCCGGTGGAACAGCTCGTTGAGCTACATGGTATAGCCAATGCTGGTGATACACTGCGTGCCGCTCGCCAAGCCATCCGGCATCTACTCGCGCCCACGCAAGCGGTACGCGAAATAGAGCTGGCACCGTGGAAGGAAAAGCTGGAGGGGGAGTATCGCGACAGCTATAATGCCCTTTCGCGCGCCTTTAATCGCGAGCAGCCTATTCTCCTTGAATACGGGCCAGACCTGGATGATACGGGACATGTGCTGTTCTTGAACGAGAACAAGAGCCGACCCGTCGAGTTGTTAGAGATTTTGGGCGAACGCATTGAGATGCAAAAGTTGCTGCTCGGTCAGGAAGAGCGACAGTTGTTCGAGGATTTCCTCTTGCAAGAGATCGCCGAGGCCATTCGCACACACATTCTGGAAGCAGAGGAATGGGTGCAACAGATCAATAGCGTCCTCAGTGGTCTGCCGATGATCGGTGAACACTATGCCTTGCAGTGGAAGCCACCCGCCGAGTACGATCTGACGAAGCTGGGTAGCCATCTCGCGCAATACTACCGACTGTTGCGCAAACCAGCACAGTCGCTGACGAGCGAGGAGGCGGAGACGCTGATGAATGCCTTCCGTCAGGAAATTCGTGCGGTACGCATCCGGCAGCAAGAGACGCCCGACATGAATTTTATGGAGGCCCTGGAACAGGTCTTTGACTATCGCGAGTGGTTCCACTTTGATGTCTGGGTCACGCCCATCGGTGGTCAACGGCAACGCCTGACCGACCGCGTGGCGGGAACCCGAAGTGGCGCGGAACAACTTTTCGCGCTGTATGTCCCGCTTTTTGCTGCATTGGGTGCGCTCTATCGCAGTGCTGCCCCCGGTGCGCCGCGTCTGTTGGCCTTAGACGAGGCCTTCGACAAGGTCAGCATACCCAACACGCAGCGCATCATGGAATTTCTTGTCTCGCAAGATTTCCAGTGGATCATGACCGGCCCACAGGTAAGCGGCACGGGTGCCAAAATAGCAGCCTGCGCGCGGTATCTGATGCTGCACGAAAAAGGTTCGCCCGTGGCAACAGCTTCGGCCTCGTTCTGGAGCGATCGGAAGAGCTAGGGGAAGGTGCCAGTTAGAAACAGACCTGATGCCCACGAGGGGCACCAGGTCTGTTTCTAACTGACGCGTACCCAGGCCGGATCACTCCTCGAAAGTACGCGTGCCGTCAGTGCGACAGTGACCATGACGAGGAGGGCGATTACGAGCGGGTAGACGATGGCAACGTGAAAGATTAGCAGACTTCCAAGGTCTAGGACTCCGTGCTGATCTGTAGGACACGCACGCCGCGCATGTCCAACCAGTAGTGTCCCTTGGCCTGTGCCACGCGAATGAGCACACTCTCGCAGGAGGGACAGCGCAGGACCGTCCCCATGCCGTGGATATAGGCGGTGAGCGCGCCCACGGCGTGGGCTGCGCCACAGCCCGTACAGGTGACCTGCACGAGGGTCATGTCAAAAGGGAAAATCGCTTGCAGGATGCCTCCGGCAGCGTTGCCATCAAGTGTGTTCTCCATTATGCTTCTCCTGTCGGTCCAAAGCGTTCGGTCTTGATTGGTCCTGGTTCGTAGCCCAGAGCGACCAGACTGGCTGCGGCAGTCTCGACGAACGGGGTGGGGCCACAAATGAATGTCAGGGGATGCTGCTCTGGCGGCCAGGCCACCTCACGCAGCATCGCGGAATCGATGCGGCGAGCATAGCCCGTCCATGCGGGCGGTTGCACGCGGGTCAGGGTCTGCACGACCTCCAGCATCGTCGTGCTACTGACGAGATGCTCAAGTTCGTCGCGATAGATTACCTCTTCGTAGGAGCGCGACGAGTAGAGTAAGCGGGTGGGAACGGTGCTGCCCATAGCTGCACGGTGGCGGAGCATGGCCATCAAAGGGACGATACCCGATCCCCCGGCGATCAGCAACAGTGGGCCGCCCATGCGCGCCTCCCAGACAAAATAGCCACCGATGGGACCGCGCAGTTCCAGCTTATCGCCGATGCGCAATTCCTCGGCGAGGTAGGGTGAGACCTCCCCGTCATCGAGTCGTTCGACGGTGAGTGTCACCTGATGCTGGTCCTCGGGTGGTGAGGCGATCGAATAGCTGCGCTCGACCTGGTAGCCGTCTTCGGCGGTGAGGCGCACATCGACGTGTTGACCAGCTCGATGACCATTCCAGGTGGGGAGTGCGAGCGTGATACTCTTGGCTCGGGTGGTTTCCACCTGCGTGGCCACCACTTCACCACGTTGCCAGCTTAGTCGCCCTGGTAGCGTTCTTCTTTCCATGGGTCTCCATGATTGTTGTAGCCAAGCGTCTCCCAGAAGCCGGGTTCATCCTGATCTGCTAATTGCAGGCCGCGAACCCACTTGGCACTTTTCCAGAAGTAGAGATGGGGAACCAGTAAGCGGGCGGGCCCGCCATGTTGGGGTGCCAGGGGTTGTCCGTCATAGGTATCGACCACCCAGGCCTTCCCGTCCAGCACCTCTTCCAGAGGCAGGTTGGTGGTATAGCCTCCATCGCAGAAGGCGACCACGTAACTGGCGTCGTAGGTGACTTGAGAGAGCAAGGTATCGAGCGAAACCCCTTCCCAGTGCGTGTCTAGTTTCGTCCACTTGGTCACGCAGTGGATATCTTTAGTGATCGTCTCGCGGGGCAGAGCACGAAACTCTTCCCAGCTCCAGCGTTTTGGCTGATCGACCTCCCCTCTAATGGAGAAATCCCAGGTCGCCAACGACGTATGCGGCGTTGGCCCTGCCGAAAGCACGGGAAAGCCGCGCTCGAGATATTGTCCTGGCGGGATGCGTCCACTCTCGTCGCTATTCTGGCGGCGACCGCGGAACCCGCGTGAGAAGAAACCTTCACTCATAGTCTCAGCTCCTGAATTGCTTTCGCGTTTCTGATGACGTTTCTCATGTGGTGCTTACTATGAAGAAGCCCTTTTTTCAGTGCGCCTCACATTTTTAGGACATCCTCATCAGTTCTCACTGCTATTGTATCATTTCCATCTGCTCGAGTGCGAAACTACACGCGATCTCATCAACTTGTTTCGCGGTGTGTTCCTACTTTCCCTCCCTGTTCAAGCACTTTCTTGACGTGAAAAATAGTTTGTTGAATGTGGTGGCGCACCGCGCTAGCAGCACGCGGCGGATCGTTGGACTGGCAGGCGGCAAGAATCGTGCGGTGTTCGGTGTCGAGACGCTGGGCATCTTTAGGAATGTCGGCTGCTGCATAGAGATGGTTGTAGGCGAGCGAGGCATTCCGCAATTCCTCAATCATCGAGACCAGTCGTATCCGTCCCGAAAGGCGATACAATCGCACATGGAACTGTTGATTACGCTCAACATAGAGCGCGGCATCGTTGGTGGCATGCATCTCATCGAGGATGGCGACAAGGGGAGGAGCATCCTGGGGCTGGAAACATTCGGCAGCTTTCTCGACAGCTAGCATCTCCAGTGCCATACGAATCTCGTAGTGCTCGACAAGGTTCTGAATAGTAGGCAAGAAAACCGTGACGCCGCGATGGGTGTCGATCTGCACCAGACCCTCACTTTGCAGCAGTCCAAAGGCCTCACGCACTGGTGTGGTACTGACCCCAAAGCGTTGAGCGATCTCAATCTGGGGCAGCCTGGTGCCTGCCGGAAGTTGTCCGGTGGCGATTTCGTGGCGGAGAGCAGCAGCAACCTGCTCAGCTATGGTAAGTTTTGTGAGGGTTGTGTGGCCCTTTTCTGGTCGTGACGGCAAGTTCATACGCTTTCGTTCTCTCCCTCTTGACAAATATATTATGCATTATGCATAATATATACTATTCTATTGTATTTTGTCTAGTACTTTGTTTCACTTCATGTGACTTGCCGCCTACGGCGGCAGAGGAGAGGGAGGGAACTAGGGCGCAGCCCTATTACCTGTATTACCTATATTACCTGTATTACCTGTCCCTCGGACAGGGTGCAGTCAAGGGGCTGTCGCCCCTTGCATCCCCACTTATCACATGAAGGTGGTCGGAGCACTAGATAGGCGAAGAAAAGGAGCGAAGTTATGCAATTGGTCAGTTACCGCGGGCAGGGGGATGGAAGCTGGCGTGCGGGTGTGGAACACGAGGGGCGCGTGGTGGATGTGACGGCGCTGTGGCACGATGGTGTCCATGAGACGACGACAAGGCAGTTGCTCGCTGCCGGGCCTGTAACCGTACGCGAGGTCTTCCAGCAAGCTAGCAAGCTACTTGAGGCTGGCTCTGACGCAGTGGGCGTACACGAGGCCGGGTCTGTTGAACTGGGGCCACCGGTGCCAGATCCCGATAAAATTATTTGTATCGGCATCAATTATGCCGATCATTCCGCCGAGTCTGGCATAGCACAAACGGAGGTGCCGCTCTTCTTCGCCAAGTTCCGCAATAGTTTAATCGGCCCGACCAGCCCAATTCTCTTACCCCGCGTGAGCGAGCAGATCGACTATGAAGGGGAATTAGCGGTCATCATTGGCACACGTTGTAAAGATGTGACTGAGCAGGAGGCACTTCAGTACGTGGCGGGCTATTGCATCATGAATGACGTGAGTGCGCGTGACTTGCAAATGCAAACCAGTCAGTACATAGCGGGCAAAGCACTGGATACCTTCGCGCCGATGGGACCGGGGATGGTGCTGGCATCTGCTATTCCCAATCCGCAGACGCTGATGCTGACCACCAGGGTCAATGGACAGGTGCTACAACACGCCAGCACTGCCAATATGATTTTTTCGGTGGCTGCTATCCTCTCTTTCCTCAGTTCCCTCATGACGTTGGAGCCTGGGGATATCATTGCGACTGGTACGCCATCAGGGGTGGGCTTCAAACGCACTCCGCCCATCTTTTTGCACGATGGGGATGTCGTGGAAGTCGAGATCGAAGGCATTGGTCAGATTCGCAATCCGGTGCTGCGCGCTCGGACGTAAGCAGAAATAAAGCCTAAGGCGCAGAATAACATAATAACAAAGAGGTGAGTCCATCTTACTGTAGAGGCAAGTCTCATTGAAGAGATGTCTCTCAACTCAACAACATGAGAGGATGAATAAAAGAAATGTCACAGGTATCTGAGAGCAAGAGCACCATTCGGCCTACGTTGCACCATATCAACCTGAAGACGACGCGCTTGCAAGAGATGATTGAGTGGTACGGCACCGTGGTGGGTATGACGTCAAACTACACATTTCCAGGTGGGGCATGGCTCACCAATGACGAGGCCAACCATCGCCTCGCGTTACTGGTCTCACCACAGTTGAGCGAGGACCCTGAAAAGCTGATGCACACGGGTATGCATCATAGCGCCTTCGAGTACCCGACGATGGGTGACTTGCTTGACACTTACTCGCGTCTGAAAACGCTGGGCATCGAGCCACATGCCAGTCTCGATCATGGCATGACCATGTCATTCTACTACGAAGACCCCGACAGCAATAGCGTCGAACTGCAAGCCGACAATTTTGGGAACTGGCAGGAGTCCAGTGAGTGGATGCGCACCGCGCCGCAATTTGACTCCAACCCCATTGGGATGCCGGTTGATCCCGACCAGATGGTGGCAGCACGGCAGGCTGGTGCCTCATTCGCAGAGTTGCATGAGCGAGCCTACAGTGGCGAGTTTAAGCCCTCTGGCCCTTTGGACTTGCATGTGCCACTAGGCTAGCACAGAAAGAGGCAATTTTAGGTATGGCTGAAGCAATCGCGATCACACATGTAATTACTACGATCGATGCCGCGAGAGTCGGTATCGAGAGGAGGGAAAAACAATGCCAACAAGTCCAAATAATGCGCGGAATCAGAAGTTGATCGAAGAGTTTCGTGCCAACGGAGGCAAGGTTGGTGGGTGGGGCGCAGGGACATCTATCCCGATGGCCCTGCTGACAACCACTGGTGCCAAGAGTGGCAAGCCTCGTGTTACCCCAGTGGTGTACGTGCAAGAAGGTGATCGTCTGTTCGTCTCTGCATCCAATGGGGGACTGCCAGCCAATCCCGATTGGTATCACAATATTCTTGCTCATCCAGAGGTGACGGTCGAAGTAGGCGATCAGAAATTTCAGGCGAAAGTCGTTGTGATCACTGGGAAGGAGCGCGACGATATCTACGCAAAGCAAGCCAAGCTCATGCCCAATTACGAGGAGTACCAGATGCAGACGACACGCATCATTCCCGTCGTGGAACTGGTTCGCCAGTAAGCGTGAAGATTGCCGACCCTTGCCATGATATCACTCAGAAATATTTTCCTGGCAGATTCTTACTGCCTTCACGATCAGACGATGCTCGACTGATTTGAGGCGTTCGTGCAATTGCTCTTCGGTATCGCCCGGCTCGATGGGTACCTCTTCGCGGCAGATGACGGGGCCGGCATCGACCTCTGGCGTGACGAAATGGACGGTGCTTCCGGTGACATTCACACCCGCATCAAGAGCTTGTTGTACGGCGTGCAAACCGCGAAAAACGGGTAGCTCTGTGCCATCCTGGGTGATGTAGGTATGGCCCATGCCATCATCAGGCAACAGGGCAGGATGCAGGTTAATGACGCGGTCGGGAAATTGCTCTAAAAATGCGCCGCTGAGAATGCGCATCCAACCAGCGAGGAGGATGAGATCAGCATGAAAAAGTTGCAGCAGCGCGGCCAGGCGCGACTCACATTCTTCGCGCTGTGACCACGGCATGAAGATCACGGGAACTGTATGTTTGAGGGCACGTTGCAGGCCATAGGCATGGGCGTTGTTACTGACCACCAGAGCGATCTCGACCCCCGGCAATTCTTGACTCTCGATAGCATCAATGATGGCTTGCAGATTGCTACCGCTACCAGAGATCAAAATGCCCAGGCGTAGTGGCTTGTGGGTTGGTTCATCGGGATCGCTCTGCGTATGTTTCTTGCGCGTAATTTTCCAATCGTAGCTCTCTTGCCACTTGCTACCCTTGCTACCCTTACTACTGTTGCTCGTCATCCTTTTTGTACCTCATCATCCGCCTGTGCCAGTTCAGTGGCAAACCGTTCTTTATAGTGTAATAGTCGTTGCATAAGCTGCTCATCGGAAAGGGCCAGCATCTTGGCGGCTAACATTGCCGCGCCTTCGGGCTCCAAAATCGTGGGTGAGGCGATGCCTGAGGGCAAGCGCAGCGAGGAGAGGAGATCCATACCCCCGAAGCGGTCGCTATAGGGCGGACAGGCAATGACGGGATAGCGTGAATTGGCGTCAACGACGGCAGAGAGCGCGTTGGAGCGACCCGCGATAGTTATGTACACCAACGGCCCCGCTTGCTCATACGTTTGCAATATCTCAAGCAAGCGTTGTGTGGCTTTATGCGCCGAGCAGACGCGTAACTCGTAGCCTATTTCCAACGCCTTGAGCGTTTTGACAACGGCCTGTGCATGCGACAGGTCACCTTTGCTACCCATGATGATAATTACTTTGGAAGACATAGCGAACCTCACAATACTTGTAATCCTCGTCGCGCAATATCGCGACGATAGTGCATTCCCACGAATGAAATATGCGCCGCGGCCTCATAGGCTTTGGCGACAGCCTCTGTCAGCGTCTTGCCGTGGGCAGTGACGCTGAACACACGCCCACCTGCGGTAACTAACTGCCCATCCTGCAAGGCGGTACCGGCGTGAAAAACCTGTACGCCAGCGATACTGTTTGCCTCTTTGATGCCCGTGATGGGTATGCCATTACGGTACTTGCCAGGATAGCCGCTGGAGGCCAGCGTCAGGCTCATGGCATAACCCTCGTGCCACAGATTTTCTGGTTTCACGTTTTCCGCTTCCGCGAAGGCCAGGACATCCAACAGGTCGGCTTGTAGCAAGAGCATCAGAGCCTGAGTTTCGGGGTCGCCGAAACGGGTGTTATGCTCTAGCACTACCGGACCACGTTCAGTCAGCATAATGTTGGAGTAGAGCACACCCGCGAAATGAATCCCCTTCGCTTGCAGCGCGTACAGTGTTGGCGCGATAATCTCCGTGTGTATACGCTGCTCCTGCATTCTATCAACAAATGGCAACGGTGTAAACGCCCCCATGCCGCCAGTATTCAAACCCTGATCGTTGTCCAGAGCGCGTTTATGGTCTTGTGTCAAGGTTAAGGAAAGATAGTGTGTGCCATTACAAATAGCGGTCGAGCCGATTTCATCACCCTGCACATAATCTTCAATCACCACCACGTCTCCAGAGGCACCGAAGACGCGCTCGACCATCATCTCGCGAATGGCCTCCTGCGCGGTAGCCATATCCAGCGCGACAATCGCGCCCTTGCCGGCGGCGTTGCCATCGGCTTTGACCACCACCGGCACACCATGCTGTTCCAGGTAGGCCAGAGCATCGGTCGCGTTCGTGAAGGTGCGATGTTGAGCGGTGGGAATACCGACCTCTGTCATCAGATCTTTGGCAAAAGCTTTACTGCCTTCTAGGGCTGCCCCTGCTGCTAGTGGGCCAAAAATCGGCAGACCGTGTTGCTGAAAAACGTCCACGATCCCTGCCACGAGAGGTATTTCTGGCCCCACGATTGTCAAGTCTATGGTATGGCGTCTGGCAAAAGCGGCCAGTTCCGCGAGTTGCGTCACTGCCAACGGCACACATTCTGCTACCGAAGCCATACCAGGATTGCCTGGCGCGGCATAGATGTGGGTGACGCGCCGACTCTGTGCCAGTTTCCAGGCCAAGGCGTGCTCCCGTGCTCCTGAGCCAATGACGAGTACGCGCATGAAAGTATTCTCCTTAAAAAGTCTTCCCTGCTACTCCCCACCCCAGGGTACCCGCAAGAGGTACCCATAAGCGTCAAGTTAAGGACAGAGGCAAGAGCAATGAATCGGCCTTGGAAGGGGATGCATTCGCAGAGGAGATGGGAAACACTGCCATATTACCTGTCCCCCAGACAGTGCCACCCACGGGCGACCACAAGGGTCCCCACCCATCTCCACACCACTCCCGCCCCTACGAGAGGCCACCTCTCCCTTCCTTAACTTGACGCTTATGGGGTACCCTTTACGGGTACCCTGGGGTGGTTGGGGTAGTTGGGTATGACTTACTGACCACGTTGTATTGCCATTTGCCGCGTGGGGGTATGCAATTGTACGTCAAGGGGGTTGAAGGGCCAGCCTTGTTTGGACATACAGCCGTAGCAAAATTCGCTGTGCAGGTTATTGGTCGCTATCTCATCACTGGTATTGGCGGCGAGGGGCTTGCCACCACCAGCGGCGATGGCGCGACCCAGGCCAGCGATGCTCAGGTAGCCCAGACTATCCACGCCAATGTAATCGGCAATTTCTTGAACTGTGCGTCCGGCGGCAATGAGTTCTGCCTCCTGTGGGATATCGATGCCGAAGTAACAGGGATGGCGCAGTGGGGGCGCACTGGAACGCAGGTGGATCTCTTTCGCTCCCTGGCGGCGCAAGGCTGCTACCAGACGTTTCATGGTATTCCCACGCACAATGGAGTCATCGACAATGATCAGGCGTTTGCCCTCGATCTGGGGTTTGACCATGTTAAATTTCAGGTCTACCTCTAACTGGCGCAGACGTTGATCGGGCTTGATAAAAGTGCGGTCGCTGTAGCGATTCTTGATGATGGCTTTGCCATAGGGAATGCCAGCAGCGAAGGCATAGCCTAAAGCGGCTGGAATGGACGAGTCTGGCACGGGTGCGACCAGGTCGGCCTCGACGGGATGTTCACGCGCCAATTCGCGCCCCAACTCTTCGCGTACGGTATAGACGTAGCGATCATTCACTTTGCTGGTGGCGTCGGAGAAGTAAATGTACTCGAAGACACAGAGCGTCTGGCGCGGCACACGCACCAGCATCTCTGAATGGAGGCCCTGCTCGTCGATAGTGATGAGTTCTCCTGGCTCGACTTTGCGCACAAAATCACCACCAACGCGGTCGATGGCACATGATTCGGAGGCGACGATCCAGCTTGTGCCGATGCGACCGATGCACAGGGGACGCATGCCCCACGGATCGCGCATGGCATAGAGCTTGCCCTCTGCCAGGATAACCAAGCTATAGGAGCCGCGCAACTGCGGGAAAATGTCGATCATGCGCTCGCGCAGTGTTCGACCATCCGAGTGTAACAATAACAGCGCAATAGCTTCACTATCGGTCGTAGACTGCAATAGACCCTCTGGCAACTGTGCCCGCAGGGCCGGGCCGTTGATAAGGTTGCCGTTGTGGGCAACCGCTATAGCCTCGTAGTGATTGGGATTGGCACCTACGACAAAAGGGCCAGCATTCTCCACACAGCTTGAGCCGGTGGTGGAATAGCGCACATGCCCAATGCCAATGCAGGCATCAGGCAGACCTGTTCCTGTATCAGAGAAGACTTCGCGAACCTTGCCCATGCCTACGCGATGAACAATCCTACCATCACTATCGTACACTGCCATGCCCGCGCTTTCCTGCCCACGGTGTTGTAAGGCGGTGAGGGCCAGCGTGAGATAACGGCGTACATCAATGCTCTCACCTTGTTCCTGTGTATAAATACCCACTATCCCGCAGGCATCGTGCAGACGCTCCATTGTCTTCTCCTTGTTGATTAGGCGGATTTCCCGGCTGCCAACTTGCCAGTCAGGTCTGCCACCAGAGCATAGCGATCGGCTATGCCTTGCATATCTTGCTCCGTCACCGACTGCAAGTTGCGATACACTTGCTTATCCAGCATACGCGTTTTATCGCCGCCGGGCCAGAGTCGCCAGCTATCGTTATCAATTACGTCAGCAACCAGTAAATTGCCACTGGTATCGCGTCCAAACTCAATTTTGAGGTCCACCAGCGTTACATCTACCGTTGCCCAGGCCCGCTCCAGCGTCTCAAAGACACGTTGCCCCTCTTGCGCCATCCAGGCGATTTCTGTAGTTGTGGCCAGTCCCATCGCAATGATATCGTTGGCCCAGATTTGTGGGTCATGGCGAGCATCGTCTTTGAGAAAAGTCTCGACTAACACGGGTTCAAAGCGCGTGCCCTCGCTTGTTTCGAGATGGCGTTTCAAGTAAGAACCGGTGGCAATGCGGCGTTGCACTTGCTCCACAGGTAACATTGTACAGCGACGCACTACCAAGGTGACATCGTTCACTTGCTCTACAAAATGGGTAGCAATGTGCGCATCATTGAGTAGCCGGAATATATTGGCGGTGGTGATGGTGCTCCAGCGCGACTTACCAGTCAGTTCGTTGCGCCGCTCACCATCACCGGCAGTAATCTGGTCTTTATTGACCATATACGCCAGCGTATCGTCATCCGGGTACGCGTACATTACTTTGGTTTTGCCTTCGGCTAACATTTGACCAAGTTTTGGTTGTTGTGACATGTTATGTTTCCTCATATTCTGTGCTTCAATGTAAAATAACGCCTTCCCCAGTACTAATATAGCCTATTGGCAACAGTTCTGGGAGAAGAGTTCGTGCCTGTTCCGCCGCTTCCGTCGCCAGCACCAGCACCATACCGATGCCCATATTCAGGGTACGGTAGAGTTCCGCTTGAGGAACTTGTCCCAAACGGGCGAGCAATTGAAAGAGTGGCGGCACAGTCCAAGACTTCGTTTCGATGACGGCTTGGGTGCCGACAGGTAAAATGCGGACGATGTTGCCCTCGAAACCGCCACCGGTGATATGCGCCATGCCTTTAATAGGAATGTGCGCCGTCTGTAGCGTCTGTACTTCGCTGAGATAGCAGCGATGTGGTCGCAGCAAAGCATCCTCTAATGGCTCACCCAGTTCTGGGAAGACGGTATCAAGGGTATAGGGAGCGAAGATGCGGCGAGCCAGCGAATAGCCGTTGGTATGCAAGCCGCTCGAGGGCAGACCCAGGATCACGTCACCCGCGCTAATTGTGGCACTATTGACCAAGGCAGCACGTTCTACGACCCCGACAATGGTACCGGCCAGATCAAATGCACCAGGCAGGTAGACATCGGGCATTTCAGCGGTTTCGCCGCCCAATAAGGCGCAACCAACGCGTTGGCAAGCCTCGGCCACACCACGCACAATCGTCGCGGCCTGGACAGCATCGAGTTTGCCCATCGCCAGGTAATCCATAAAAAAGAGCGGTTTCGCCCCCTGCATGAGCAGGTCATTGACGGAATGGTTGACGAGGTCGTACCCGATGGTAGCAAGGCGTCCAGACTGGATGGCAAGTAGGGTTTTGGTGCCGACACCATCGGTCGAGGCCACTATGGCGGGCTGCTGCATCTGCTGAATACTACTGATATCGAGGACACCAGCAAACGCGCCCATACCCGCCAGGACAGCCGGACCATGGGTGGCGTGTACGGCATCTCGCATCAACGCTTTGGCGGTATCCGCCGCGGCAATATCTACGCCACTACTCGTATACGTAGTAGATGATTGTTTGGAATGTTGCACGGCATAAGCGTAAGCGTTTTTAAAGATGAGCAGCCCATCGCCTGTCCCATCGCTATCGCCATGACGTTGCGGATGCTGCATAGCGGACACGTAGCGTTCGGGATGCGGCATCAGGCCAAAGACGTTGCCACGCTTATTGCACACACCAGCGATATTGCCGATGGAGCCGTTGGGGTTGTCGGGGTAACATACCACATCCGACTCATCACCGTCCCCGTGCCCCACCCCAGGGTACCCGCGAGGGGTACCCCTACCATGGACGAGGGAGCCTTCGTCGTCCATGGTAGGGGT
>JBBQXY010000113.1:0-20111 GCA_038209195.1 Ktedonobacterales bacterium
AACCTTGCCATCACCTTAATCCATCGCACTGGGTCCTCTCAGATTGCCGCTTCCCGACGACATTTCGCTTCTCATCCCTCTAAAGCTTTCGCTCTCCTTCTGCAAGGGAGGTTCACCCAGCAATAATTCACAGACCCTGGGTTTTTGTGTTCTCAAACTGTAAAATCGTTACACCTACCAGTACTAACAAGCAGCCGAGAATTTGCCATAGGTCGAGGTGTTGATTAAGCCAAAAGTAGGCGATGATTCCGGCAGCGACGAGTTCTAACATGCTGACGATGCCGACGCGGGTAGCGTCGATGCGACGTAACGAGCCGAGGACGAAGGAGAAGGGGATGGCCATGCCGATGGTGCCCACGAGGAAGATGAGCGAGAAATGTGTTGGTGTCCAAGTACTGGCGGGAATGGCCCATGGCGGTTGCACAATGAACCAGAAGATGGCGGCGACGATGGCACCGAAACTGGTGGTGGTCAGAGCAGGAACAGTACGTCCGACTTTACGACCAAGTAGTAAATATGCAATGAACGTCAGCATCGCCAGGTTGGCGTAGAGTAATCCTAAACCATCCAGGCCGTTGAGGCTGAGGTGCCAGATACCTGTTAAGAGGATTATGCCGCTAAAGGTGAGGGCAATGGCAATGGTGACGTAGGTTGAGGGGATACGCCTGTACCAGAGGGATTCGGCAAGAACCATCCAGGCTGGCGCACTGAATTGGATGATGAGGGCAACGGCGATAGGTAAACGGCTGATGGCTACGAAGTAGGTGTAGGTCACTAATGCCAGGGATAGGCCGAAGGCGATGACCCAGCCGATGGAACGACGCGGCACTTTCAGTTCTTGCCGCCGCCCCACAAGTAAGACCGCCAACAAGCAAGCACCACCGATGAGCATGCGAAACTCTACCAGTGTAATGGGAGTAATACCCTGATCAAAGAGTAATCGCGACAGGTTGCCGTTAATACCAAACAACACTGTCGCAACTATGATCATGAGATAGCCAACCAATCGATAGGATGTGCTATGCCTCATCCGATTCACATAATCGCTCCGCCACAAAGGCTACAGAAGCGTTGGTTAGGTTGTTCCTTGCCACAATGTGGGCAGAGGATTAGTCCGGTCGAGGTGCCGTTGGTTGCTGTGCCATTAGCGGTAGTTGCTGTAGTAGAAGTAGCTTTCTTGCCGTTCTGTGTTTTGTTGGCAGTGGAGCTTTTGGGGCGTGTGTCTCGGGCGTAGCGGCCTTCGAGGGCGGCTTTGTACTCGCTGCTTTCAGACCATTTCATAATTTCGCGCGCGCGTACAATGGTCAAAGGGTGAGACACAGGGGCAACCAGCATCATTTTGTAGACGCGATCAAGGATATTGGCATCTACCTCTTCATACAGATCGGCTTGTTTCAAAAACTCTTGTGCATCCAAGAGATTACGCTGAAAGAGAGTGCCACCAGCAAATTTCATCATCAGCGAGAGCATTACCTGGGGGTCTTGAATGACGAGCAAACCAGCACGATCGCCGGTAAATTCCGACATACGGTACCATTCCAATAGTGTGGCTTCAAGGGAACGGCCAATGAGGCGACCAATACCGAGGGTCATATCGCCAACGATGGTGAGTAAGAGGGTGATACCTAATGCTATAGTGCGGTACAGCACATGACCCGATTTAATATGGCCCAGTTCGTGCCCAATAACGGCCATGACTTCATCTTCGGTCATGAGATCGAGCAGGCCGCTGGTGACGACGATATAGGGGTGGTCATGACCACTTGTCCAGGCATTAGGTAGAGGATTATGCGCGACATAGAGTTCAGGCTCGCGTACATCCAGGATGGAACAGGCTTCGCGCAGTTGGGCATAGAGTTGCGGGCATTGTGTTTTACTCACCCGTATGGTCTGGGCGACGTTCTGGATATAGGCTACACGCTCAGGGAACAACTCGATAAATTTGCGCACAATAATATCTAGCCCAGGTATTTTTTGTAACGCGTTGAGGGCCGCACGGTCATAAGGATGTTGAAGGACAGTGGGGTCCAGTCCAGGAAAACGTTGCCGCGCCTTAGGCTGAGCAGCAGACATGAAAGGCTCCTTCTATGCCAGGGCCATCACGGTTCGAAGGTAACATTCACGCGAGGCAATTTTAACTGTCCCGCGGTGTGCGCCCATAACCGTATCGCCTGGGCCACGATTTCATTGTCACGAGGTTGGCGCAACTTATCGGGCTGCACCACCCGGTTAATCATCACTTGTATGTGCCATGTACCGTTCGCGCGTCTCAAACTAATGGGGGCGGCCACCCGTAGTAGGGCGGCAACGCGGGGAGATTGACGTTGAATGATCTGGAGAATATCTGACCAATGCTCATACATGATAGAAGTAAATTGTTCTGCGAATTCATCGTAGCGAGCACGCGGTTTCTGCTCCATGGAGTGCCTCCTCGTCTGACTCAAGGTAACTGGCATGTGTCAAGTATACCATATTCTTGGCGAGAAGTGTAGGTGAGCTGCTCTTTTCCGTAAGGAGGTGTCACTTGTGGTTTTGCACTTCAAGAGCTGACCATTATGTTAAAATGAGTATACCTCTCTTGTTCTACTGGGTAATTTGCTTGCTTGTTCTATCTAAAGGGAGACGAAGATATCAGAGAACATCCTATCCGAAAAAAGCCATGTGTCCGGTGAAGTCGTTTCGGCCGCCACGCTTTTGCTATTACCCGTGACTCTCTACCATATCCCACTCACAAAGGCAGGTGAACAACTATGATGAGCCAGATCGATGACCTACCGCACGCGCTCAGTGAAGGCGCAGCATTGGCGCAGCGTTTCGTTGGCAAGCGGCCGGTCGTATTCCTCGACTACGACGGGACCCTGACTCCGATCCGCGATAGGCCGCAGGACGCCGTGATCTCGAAGAGCATGCGTGAGGCCGTGCGGAGACTGGCCAAACGAGTCCCTGTGGTCGTCGTCAGCGGACGCGACCGCAGGGTCGTGCAGGAGCTCATGGGCCTCGACAACCTGATTGTGGCTGGCGATCACGGTTTCGACATCTGGAGCCCGACCGAAGGATCCATACAGCGTAAAGAAGGGGAGTCATTCGAGGGCCTGTTGCGAGAGGTGGAGGCACGGCTTCGCGCCGAACTTGCCGACCTCCCGGGAGTCTTGGTCGAGCCAAAGCAGAGTTCGGTGGCCGTTCATTGCCGTCTGGTACCGCAAGAACAGCGACCTCGCGTCAAGGAGATCGTTGAAGTGATCCTCAGTGAGCACCCACAGGAACTCAAAGTTACGCCGGGCAAGATGGTCTTTGAAATCCAGCCCAAGCTGGACTGGGACAAGGGCAAGGCGGTACACTACCTGCTCGAGGCTCTGAGCTTGGACCGAGACGACGTGGTCCCCATCTATGTGGGCGACGACATCACAGACGAGGACGCTTTCCAGGCCCTCTCTGAGCGCGGCATCGGCATCTTCGTGGGGAGAGCCGATGACCCTGAGAATGCTGGTCGCACTACCGCCGCGGACTACGTGTTGAATACCATTGGGGAGGTGGAGGAGTTCCTCAACACGCTCGCCGCCCTGGACTCCGCGCAGGGGAAGCCAACGCCACCCGATTGGGGAGTCGAACCCAATCCGAAGGTTTGGACGCTCACCTACGACTCCTTCGAGCCCGAGCAGGAAAGGCTGCGGGAGGTGCTGACATCGACTGGCAACGGCTATTTCTGCACGCGAGGCTGTATCGAGTGGGCTGACGCGGACGACGTCCACTATCCCGGCACCTACGCACATGGCTGTTACAACCGGGAGACGACCATCATGGGCGGGCACCCAGTGCTCAACGAGGACCTCGTCAACCTTCCCAACTGGCTCGTGCTCAAGCTCCTCATCGGCGGAGACGAACCGATCACCCTGAAGAACGTCGAGCTACTGAGCTACCAACACGAGGTGGACTTCCGCAACGCGACGGTGATGCGCAAGCTTCGCTTCCGCGACCGTCGGGGTCGCGAGACGATGCTCTCCAGCAAGCGCTTCGTCAGTATGGCCGATATGCACCAGGCGGCCCTGGAGTGGACCATCACAGCCGAGAACTGGTCTGGACCAGTGCAGGTCATCACGGCACTTGACGCACGCGTCATCAACCAGGGCGTCGCCCGCTACCGGGAGCTCGAGGGTCGCCACGTACATCCGGTGGCAAGCCGGACTCCCAGTCCAGACACTATCTCCCTGATCGCGCAAACTCGTCAGTCCCGCATCTATGTGGCCGAGGCAGTCAGAACGCGCGTGTACGGAGACGCAGGTGAGTTGGAAGCCGAACGCGGACTCTATCGGATGGAGGACTACGCCCAGCAGACGCTGGGCTTCAACCTCCAGCAAGGGCGACCGGTCCGTGTCGAGAAGCTGCTCTCATTTTACACCTCCCACGACCAAGCGATCAACGAGCCTCTGGCCAACGCCGAGAAGGCGGTCGAGCGTTTCGGCACCTTCGAGGAGGCCTTCGAACGTCACCAACGCGCGTGGGACGAGCTGTGGGACGACTGCGATATCCGGGTGCCCAACGACGACAGGGTCCAGTTCCTGCTGCGCTTCCACGCCTCCCACATTCTGCAGACTTGCTCCCCCCACACGGCCGACCTGGACGCCGGTGTTCCCGCACGCGGCCTCAACGGGGAAGCCTATCGCGGCCACATCTTCTGGGATGAGCTCTACGTCTATCCCTTCCTGAACTTCCGGCTGCCGAAGATCACGCGGGGCCTCCTGATGTACCGGTATCGCAGGCTTGGCGAGGCCCGCGCTCTGGCACGCGACGCCGGCTACCGGGGCGCGATGTACCCTTGGCAGAGTGGCAGCGACGGCAAGGAAGAGACCCAGGTCGTGCATCTCAACCCGCGCTCAGGGTTGTGGGAACCGGACCTGAGCCAGAACCAAAGGCATGTGAGCGCGGCCATCTTCTACAACATCTGGCACTACCTCCAGGCCACGGGAGATACCGACTTCCTGCTCGGGCCAGGAGCCGAGATGATGATGGAGATCGCCCGTTTCTGGTCCAGCATCGCACACTTCAACCCGGAGCGTGGTCGCTTCGAGATCCACGGCGTTATGGGTCCAGACGAGTTCCACGAGAAATACCCGGACTCCGCTGAGCCCGGCCTGCGCAACAACGCGTACACCAACGTGATGGTGGCATGGGTCGCGGACGTTGCGGGCAGGCTGCTCGACATGCTTCCAGCGCGATGGCGGCAGTCCCTCTGCGAGCGAATTGACCTCACCAACGAGGAGATCGAGATATGGAAGGAGATGAGTCGCAAAATGTACGTCCCCTTCCTCGAAGACGGCGTCATCAGCCAGTTCGAGGGCTGGGAGGACCTGGAGGAGCTGGACTGGGAGGCCTATCGCCGGGAGTACGGCAACATCCAGCGGCTCGATCGCATCCTGCGGGCGGAGGGAAAGGAGCCTGACCGCTACAAGCTGTCGAAGCAGGCGGACACCGTGCTGCTGTTCTACCTGTTCCGCCAGGATGAGCTGAAGCAGATGTTCGAGCACCTCGGCTACGTGTACACACCTGAGACACTGCGCAAGACCGTCGCCTACTACGATGCCCGAACCTCGCACGGGTCCACACTGAGCTTCGTCGCGTATGCCGGGGTTTTCTCAGAGATCAACTTGGCGACCTCTTGGGAGCGGTACATGGTGGCATTGGAGAGCGACGTCGGCGACGTGCAGGGCGGTACCACAGCCGAGGGCATCCACATGGGCGTGATGTCGGGAACGCTGGACCTGGTGCAGCGCAGTTACGTGGGTGAGGTGATTCGCGACGGCGTCCTCTACTTCAACCCTCAAGCTATAGACCATCTGCGCGGTCTGACCCTCCCCATGCGCTTCAGAGGGCTGCTGCTCGAAGTCACCCTAGAGGATGGTCGTCTGCGAGTCGGCGCCGAGGTCGACAGCTTGAACCGGTCGGTGAAAGTAGGAGTCGGAGACCAGGTCCGGGAGATCAGGTCTGGGGAGAGCCACACCTTCGACCTATGAATAGGACCCAGGCAGTCCGGGGCCTCACTGCCTCGCGCTATTCTACTCAAGCTTTTCATATTGACAATGATAAAAAGAAATGCGTATGCTGTTAGCCTGTAGAAGTGATTCTTCTAAAAGAAAGCCTACTGTAGTGCTGTGCTACAGAAGAATTGAGAGGTAAAGAAATGGCTGACCTTACTGTGCCAGTGCATCAGGATGATCACGTACAGGGTCCAGCAACCGCACCGGTAACGCTGGTCGAATACGCTGATTATGAGTGTCCCTATTGTGCCGATGCTTACCCTGTTGTGAAAGAGATTCAGCAGCAGTTGGGCAGTTCTCTGCGTTTTGTCTTTCGCCACTTTCCCCGCTCCGAGTTTCATCATCATGCCCGCCATGCAGCAGAGGCAGCCGAAGCAGCGTCAGCTCAAGGTGCGTTTTGGGAGATGAGTGGGACGTTATTTGAGCATCAGAAGGCTCTGGAAGATGCTGATCTGGAGCACTATGCTGTTGAGTTAGGACTAGCAATAGATACGTTCAAGCAGGAGATGGCTCATCACATTTATGCAGAGCGCATTTACGAAGATATCGAAAGTGGGATACATAGTGGAGTACGAGGCACTCCTACCTTCTTTATCAATGGCATGCTTCATGACGATACCTATACTCTAGAGGTGCTACTGCCTGCTATTAAGAAGGCACTTGGCTAAAGAAGAGATTGCACATGCTCTGGCGGCTCGCTACACCGAGGAACTCGAACGGGTGTATAGCTCTGTTTTCTCAATTGAGGCTGCCTCGCTTCCTTTCTCCATCTGGCTAGATCAGATCATTGATGCCCTGCTCGCGTTTCACTTTGCTCATCCCGCTTTCCACATCCTGCTCTCCATACCTGCACCATCTGTGCAATTTGCGAGTCTGACTGATGCTTTGCCCAAAGAGTTGCAAACCCGTTTTGAACTCGGCTTTCAAGTTCGTGCTTCGCATCTCTCTCCAACGCAATGCATCCTCAGCGCGACGATGACTGTCCAGTTATTCAAGGCGGTCCTCCGGTTGCTGCTTCAGGCGAACGAGCTGAGCGGAGGCTGCTGGTGCGAGAACTCAAAACCGCATTGACTCGGTACCTTGAGCCTCTGCTTGGTTGAGAAAAAAGTCATGCACTCTCCCCTTTGATGAGAGGCGGTTATTGCCTGATGGTCTCGTAGTGAAGTCCAACTACTCCGGCCTGGAAGGTCTTGGTTGCGAGCAGTTTCAGCTTGGTCCAGTCAGAAATGCCTTGGAAGAGGGGGATGCCACCACCTAAGACAATCGGATTGAGAAAGAGGCGGTATTCATCGATCAAACCCAGATGCATAAAGGAGTGGGTCAATCTGGGACTCCCGAAGATCATAAGGTCGAGGCCAGGTTGTTGTTTGAGTGATGCAATATCTTCCGCGATGTGGTCATTCACCAGCCGTGAATTGTTCCAATTCGCATGAGAGAGCGTTCTTGAATATACGATTTTGGAGACATTCTCGACCCAGCGAGCATGTGCGAGGTCGCGTGGCGCAGCATCCTGGTCGGTGAGCACGGTTGGCCAATAACTTTGCATGACCAGATAGGTGACACGTCCATAGAGAGCGGTGTCCACGCTTTTGAAGAGATCATCGACATAGGGGTTCAGTTCTTCGTCAACGATAGCCCACTCTAATTCTCCGTTAGGCCCTGTTGTAAAGCCGTCGAGTGAGACATGCATAAATGAAATGACTTTTCTCATGGTATCCTCCTTGTATTGGGATGCTTGGGAACCTTCAACGGTTCTAGTATAAGCCAGCACAAGGAATCTTGTCTTGAATAAAATGGACAGCTATTGCGCTTTCTTTAACTGAGATACTTGAGCGATTTGAGCAGGCGTATACCCTATGAAGTGCTTGAGTGATCTGGTCATGTGCGACTGATCGGCATAGCCAGCCTGATACGCCACATCAAGGAGCGGAATCCCTTGCTCCAAGAAAGCTACCGCCTGATTGGCGCGTTCGATTTGCGCAATTGCTTTATAGGTTAACCCAGTTGCCGACAAGAAACGACGTCGCATTGTGCGCAACGACACCTCCGGCGTTCGACCAGCCAAGACCGCCTTCACGGTCTCGTCAGAAACCAGCAAATCCTCGCGCACCAGCTTGTTGACAAAGGTCTCGACATTTTCATAGTCAGGAAATTGAAAGCTGGAGCCAGCAAGGTCGAAGGATGTTTTCGCCGCGAGCGGCAAAATTGCGCGTTCATTCTGGAGATTACTGATGGGCACAGAGGGCAGGAAGAAGCCAAGAGGAAAGGTGACGCCAAACCACTCAGTCCCCTCCTCCTGGGTGACAGGAGTCGCTTTCGTCAATGGTCCCTCAACCGAGACTTTTACTCTGCCATGTTGTTTGAGAAAGAGCAGATGCCAACGGTTAGAGGCCGGGCAAACGGGAGCATAATCGCGGCCAGCCTGACCACGCCAGACCGCTTCTATATACGGGGAGTCAGACTCCCTTCCCTCAAAAATAGTACTCATATTGCTGCCTCCGATGTAGCAGGGGTATACAAACAACATTTCACTTTGTTTCGCGTGCGAACGCGCCAGGACTCGTTGAAGCCACAGATGCTGTGGGCAGAAGTATTTTACCACAATCCTTATACAACCGTGCTCATTTATGCTATCATAGCAATAGCCCTATTTAACACCTTCTGGCAAGGAATTTAAGAAAGGAAGGCGTTACCCTCTGACCTGTGAGCACAGGTGGGTTTCTACGCCACTTTTGCACATGACGAACGACAAACGCTACAAGATTCTGATGGTTGCGGCGGAGGCGGTGCCCTTTGCCAAGGAGGGCGGTGTTGCCGATGTCATCGGGAGCTTGCCCAAAGCATTGGCTGCACTGGGTCACGAAGTTTGTATCTGTATCCCCCGCTACGGGAACATCGATCCCGCCCGTTGGTCGCTGAAACACACTGGGTTTGTACGAACGATTCCGATGGCCTGGTTCAACTTCACGGTTTCTATTTATCAGACTACGCTGCCGGATGCACCGGTTACGGTTTATTTCGTTGAAAACGCGGAAATGTTTGGGTGGCATCAAGCGATCTATTTTGGTCTTGATCGGCACGACGAGTATCTGCGCTTCCTGCTATTTTGTCGCGGTATCCTCGAGGCTCTGCCGTCACTGGGCTTTGTTCCCGACATTATTCACCTCAATGATTGGCAGGCTGCTGCTTGTGCTCCATACCTACGTACCACCTTCCGTCATCTCTTACGCGACGGGGCAACGCGCGTCGTCTATACCATTCATAATCTGCAATACCAGGGGCGTTGGGTGCCTTCCATTCTGGACGAGGTCGGGTTAGATCGCAGCACCCTTTTTAACATGGGTGGTTTGGAGTTTAACGGCGATGTCAACTGGATGAAAGCTGGCATTGTCTATTCTGATGTGGTGAACACTGTTTCTCGTCGCTATGCCGAGGAAATTCGGACACCAAAGTTTGGCTGGGGTCTTGAAGGAGTGCTCTCGTTAAGATACTCACGTCTCTTTGGTATTCCCAATGGCCTCGACTGGGATATATGGAATCCGGAGACCGATACAGCTTTGGCGGCGCAATATACGGCTGAGAATGCGGTAGAGGCGAAGAGGCGCAACCGCTCGGCCTTGCGGCAGGAATTTGGGTTAGATGATGACCCAGATATTCCAGTGATCGGTATGGTCACGCGGCTCGTGGATCAAAAAGGGCTTGATCTCATCGCAGCGATTGCGCATGAACTGCCCCATCTGCCCATCCAACTCGTTGTACTCGGTTCAGGGTATTGGCACTATGAGCAGATGTTTAACTGGCTTGCGGCAACTACGACCAATGTGCGCGTCTATATCGGTTTCAATTCTGCCCTCTCGCGCCGAATTTACGCAGGTTCGGATTTCTTTCTGATGCCAAGCGCCTTTGAGCCGGGCGGTTTGGGGCAGTTGATCGCTTTACGCTATGGAACGCTGCCGATTGTCCATGAAACTGGCGGCTTAGCTGACACGGTAACCGACCTATACGCTAGCCCTGAGACTGGCAATGGGATTGGCTTTCGAGATTACTGGGCGGATGCCTTGCAGAATGCATTGTATCGTGCAACAGAACTTTATGGACAACAAGATCGCTGGCCTGAGCTCGTGGCACGGGCCATGGCCTGCGATTCGCGCTGGTCTGCCAGTGCCAAAGAGTATAGCGAGTTGTATGAGCGTGCGTTCAACTTCCCGCCTATGTAAGCCAATAAGGGTTTAGCAGAAGAAGCGCTAGCGGACGGCGAGACCTTACTGCTATTGCTTCTTCTGCTAATAACGGTACTATTTGAAATTTACTTGACGATGAGTGCCGAATCAGGTACAATGCAATGGTTATGAATGTTTGCATGGCATGAAGCAGGTTCCTCATATAGCCTGTTTCCCGGTTAAGACGCTCAAGAGCTCTGGGCAGTCCTCTGTAGAATTATCTCTTCCTGCATACACGTTCGTACCTGATATCAGCTAGCAGCATTGCTCCCGTATCTTACTCCTACGGCCTGCTCCTGGTACTTCCTATGGGCAAAGTGCCCGTGGGGATATGTACCGCGTCCACAAGGGGCGCATTGGCCGAAAGGATTTTTCATGCCATCATTTAATGACTTTCTTTTGCAACCCGCGACGCGTGCGGTGCTAGCAAGTATAGAGATTACAGAGCCTACACCCGTTCAGGTTGAGGCAATTCCGGCCCTATTGGCCGGCAAGGACCTGGTGGGACAATCACCGACTGGGTCTGGCAAGACGCTCGCCTATGGCATTCCCATGGTGGAACGGCTTTCCAAAGACAAACGTGTTGTACAGGCACTGATTCTCGTGCCAACACGCGAACTGGCTGTGCAGGTAAATACCGTTCTGAGTAAGCTGGCAACGAGCCGCAAGCTCACGACGGCGTTGCTGGTTGGAGGACGGCCCTATGGCAGTCAGCTCTCAGCACTGCGCTATGGTGCGCAGATTGTTATCGGAACACCAGGACGAGTGAAGGACCATCTAGATCGCGGCAGTTTGGTGCTAACGCAGTTGCGGATGTGTGTGCTGGACGAGGCGGACCAGATGCTGGATAGCGGTTTCGCACCAGCCATCGAGGAGATACTGACAACCACGCCTGAGACACGACAAATGGCACTCTTCTCAGCGACGATACCAGAATGGATTGAGAAACTCCAGAAAAAATTCCTCACAAATCCGGTCATCGTTAACATTACGCTAGCCAAGGGCGAACAAAGCACGATTGAACAGATTGCTTACCAAGTGCCACAGGAACAGAAAATGGCGGCTCTCTGTACGCTTTTGCACGCTACGCAAGGCGAAAGCAGCCTGATCTTTGGCAGGACAAAATACGGCGTCGAGAAGTTAGGGAAACAGCTTAATAGTCTCGGTTTTACGGTGGGAACATTGCATGGCAATAAGAGCCAGCGTGCCCGTGAAGAGGTGCTTACGGCGTTCCGTCGCGGACATGTGCAGACGCTGCTTGCCACAAATGTTGCGGCACGCGGTTTGGATATTCAAGGCATCTATCAGGTAATCAATTACGAGCTACCAGAATCAAGCGATCTTTTTACGCACAGGATTGGGCGAACGGGGAGAATGGGGCGGCAAGGCAAAGCGATTACGCTGTTAGTGCCGTCTGATGTGCCTAAGTGGCGGCGTATGGCCCATAATTTAGGGCAGACAGTCTCTTTGCAGAAGCTCAAGATTGACGTGGGAGAGATAGTTACGCTCCCACTGGCAAAGCCAGAGCAGGAGCACGACCAATACGAGGAGCAACGACTTGTACGTGGTCGCAAACAGGGTTCGCAAGAGCAGGAGCATGGTAGACCTGCACGACCAAAGTTTAGTAGCCAAACGGCTGCTGGCACTGATAGGCGACCAAACGATAGTTTTAGAAGCTCCGCACCTTCACGGCCTGTCCGGCAGCAGCCAGAAGGCTTTACAGAACGCCCGTATGCTGACCAAGAACGGGATGGCAGAAGAGGCGCGGGGAAGCAGCAGAGCTTTGGTAGAACGGCTGAAAGACCTAGAGCGCATGCTTTTGCAGCAACTGCACAGCAGCATCCTCTCGCTAGGAGAAAACCTAGGGTTGCTGCAACAACCCAGGCAAGGCGGGGAGCGGCGGCAAACCGTTTTGCTAGCCGCTAGAGCTTTGTTTCACTTCATGTGACGATCGGGGATGCAAGGGGCTGCCGCCTCTTGACTGCACCCTGTGTGGGGGACAGGTAATACAGGTAATAGGGCTGTGCCCTAGTATTCCCTATCTCTCTCTCCGCCGCAGGCGGCAAGGCAAACTAGGGGGTCTGAGCACTAGTAATTGTTGAATTGCTAGTGCTCAGACCCCCTAGTTTGCAAGAATGCTCAAAACAGGGTATCCTTGAATAACAGCAATAATATTGTAGTATTCAAGGAGTACCTGTGGAAAAACAAATCATGCCCGTTGAGCCCCTGAGCGACTATAGGCCCAATTTGAGGAGCAAGCATTTTCTGAAACTAGATGACTTTACACCTGAGGAGATCGGTTTTTTTCTGCACCTGGCAACCGAACTGAAAGCGGCAAAATACGCGAGGACAGAGGTGCAGTGTTTGCAGGGAAAACAGATTGTCCTTCTTTTTGAAAAAGACTCGACACGAACGCGCTGCGCATTCGAGGTTGCGGCAACCGATCAGGGTGCGCACGTAACCTATCTGGGACCCAGTACCTCTCACATTGGAACCAAAGAGGCGATGAAGGACACGGCACGTGTGCTGGGCCGTATGTACGATGGCATTGAATATCGTGGATTCGGACAAGAGCTCGTGGAAGAGCTTGCACGCTTTGCTGGTGTGCCAGTGTGGAATGGGCTAACAAATGAAGCCCATCCGACACAGGTCCTAGCCGATTTCCTCACCATGCAAGAGCACACGAACAAACCGCTGGAGGATGTTGCTTTTGGCTTTCTCGGTGATGTGGGGAACAATACCGCAGCTTCCTTATTGGTAGGTGCAGCGAAGATGGGTATGGATATCCGCTTGATAGGGCCCAAACAGTGCTGGCCCAGTGAGGCTAGTATTGACCAAGCATTGTTTGTCGCCAGCCAGACTGGGGCAAAGATCACTTTGACCGAAGATCGCGCAACAGCAGTCAAAGGTTGCGACTTTCTGTACACTGATATCTGGTTGTCGATGGGAGAATCTCCTGATCTGTGGGGCGAGCGCATCAAGCTGTTGCTGCCCTACCAGGTAAACAGCAAGCTGATGGCGATGACGGATAATCCCCAGACGAAATTTATGCATTGCCTGCCTGCCCTCCATAATACTGAGTCGAAGCTTGGGCTGGAAATCTACAAAGCGCATAAGATTGAAGCGTTGGAAGTCACCGACGAAGTATTTGAATCGGAAGCATCGATTGTCTTCGACCAAGCGGAGAATCGGCTGCATACAATTAAAGCTGTCTTAGTGGCGACGTTGGGAGACGAGAGTGCAGCTCATCGTTATATCCCTTAGTGCAGTTGCACTCTATGGATAAACGATCTGTTCGCAAAGATCATACTGGAGTAGTAGCTAGCTGTCTTGCTCTACAACACCGAATTGAGGCTTCATTAGAAGACAAAAAGTCCGAAAATACTATCCCCTCACTCGATGGTATCAGGGCTATAGCCTGTCTTACAGTTGTTGCGTTTCACGTAAACTTGATCACACGTGAAACGCAACGCTGGTCGCCGGGCAATATGAATGTACTGATCTCTTCAATTATGCTAGCTGGTGCATCTGGTGTCACACTCTTTTTTATTTTATCAGGCTTTCTTCTTTTCCTTCCGTATGCAAAAGTGCTAGTATTTGAAGGTACTTGGCCTTCAGCGCGAAAGTTCTACCTGCGCCGAGCATTCCGCATCATCCCTGCCTATTATGTTGCCCTCGGTCTTATTACGCTGTTCTCAGTACCACAATTCCTGCAACTTAACCACTGGAAAGATATGGCCTTATTCCTCATATTCTTCATGGATTCGACGCAAGCAACATATCAGCAGATCAATGGGCCATTCTGGACGTTGGCGGTGGAATGGCAATATTACTTACTTTTACCAATTCTGGCATTGGGCATCGGCTTTATTGCGCGCCGGGGTAGGCCAGAGCGTCGCTTCTGGATTGTCACACTCTGCTTGCTCGGTATGATGGCCTGGGGACTATGCTCGCGCTACTGGGGACTTACGTTAACAGCACATCCAACAGAAACGTTGCTAGTGCCGCGCTCGATACTCAATGGCGTACTCTTCTTTACCTATGGCGTCTCAAGTAAGTATCTGGAAGATTTTGCCGTGGGCATGCTCATCAGCGTGTGCTATGTCTATACACGTAATGCGACACACGGTATTAAAGGCGCGGACTGGCTACACCGCTTGAACCTTTGGCTGTGGAGTGGCGGAATACTGCTGCTGCTTTTCATGGCGATGTGGCATTTTAATCAGTGGTATTACCATAGCTGGCCTTTTTTGGATGGCATAGTCATCTCCCATCCCTTTGGCTTCCCGCTATATGATTGGCTGAGCGAAATCTGTCTTGCCATAGGTTTCGGCCTCTGTGTGACTGCTATTCTCTTCGGACCTCCCATTTTTCGTCGACCAATTGAATGGTTTCCGCTACGTGGGATAGGCTTCATTTCCTATAGCTTATACATGTGGCATTTACCTCTGCTGGTCTTCTTCATGACCCATGTCGACCGATATATTCCAAGTGGGAACCACCTTCTTGTTTATAGCTTGTACTGGCTCTGGATTGCCTGTATCATCATCCCTTTTTGCTATCTTTCCTTTCTATTGGTAGAGAAGCCATGGATCAAGGTTGGTGGCGGATTACTCAAGGGACGACGTAAAGAGGTTCAAATAGTGGGTGTGGGTGATATCGAGATATGCACGGTACCGTCGTCATCGCCGGAGGCGATATGTAGTCCATCGGGCGACCACGCTACCGTTAAAACCTCACTTTTGTAATCAGTATAGGTTAAGATAGGCTTATCGGAAGTGCGCTTCCAGATCTGGACGGTTTTATTACTGTTCGCCGAGGCCAGATACTGACTATCAGGTGACCAGGTGAGCCCATTCACCCAACCAGGACAGCAGTAGAACCAACTAAATTTACCAGTGACTGCGTTCCAGAGCTGCACGGTCTTATCAAAGCCAGCAGAGGCGATCTGCTTACCATCGGGCGACCACGCCACGGCGGCTACAATACCAAGATGACCAAAGTAGCTCAAGTTGAAAATGCCTGTTGTCGCATTCCAGAGCTGAACCGATCCATCAACAGCAGCAGAAACGATCTGTTTGCCATCGGGCGACCACGCCACGGCAGTGACCCAATCTTGATGTCCGCGATAGGCCAACACTGTATCCCCGGTGTTAGTACCCTCTACATTCCACACCTGTACCGTTTTGTCATAACTGCCGGAAGCAATACTGCTGCCATCGGGTGACCACGCGACGGCAGTGACGGTCGCGGAGTGACCGCGATATGTCAGGAGGCGATGACCAGTCGTTGCGTTCCACACCTGCACCGTCTTGTCGAAACTAGCAGAAGCAATGCTTTTGCCATCGGGCGACCATGCGACGGCGGTGACCCAATCGGAATGTCCACGATAGGTCAAGTAGAGATGTCCTGTTGCCGCGTCCCACACCTGCACCGTCTTGTCATAGCTGGCAGAAGCAATGCGTGTACCATCAGGCGACCATGCTACAGCAGTGATGGCACTGTGATGACCACGGTAGATGGAGTAGAGAGCCCTGCTCTGAGAAATGGAAGGTGTCAGAGTAGAAGAGGAAGGTGCATTGGAAGAAGACGCGCAAGAAGTCAAGACTATAGCACCCCAAACGATTAAGGCTATACTTAGTCGGGAGTTCCTCCAGTGAAGAGACATGACCGCGTCCTTTCTTTTAGCGATAGGCATTGTATTTACTATAGCATGTGGGGCTTGCACTTTGGAAGATTTTGCACTCAAAGTGAGGAGGAGTTTCGATATCCAATGGCTATAGGAAACCTTAACCTCTACCCGGTACTTTCATACTAATAAGAGCGTTATATGCGAATTCATAGGAATAGTAGTGTACAATCGTGCTGTGGGGCAATGTATGAAGGCGTTCCAAAACACTTCATCAAAAATCAATCAGTGTCTTGTTTTTCGCAATGGAAGATTGGCGAGATGAACAAGTAGACATTCTAATGTCCTGCTTGGTTTTGCTCATAGAAAGAAAGGACACAAAGTAGCTATGCGTAGGAACAAGTATCCAATTTCCAGATATCGAGGTCGGCAGAGAAAGCAGGTCTCCCCCCTAATATTGACCAGCATTCTTGTCCCCCTCGTACTTGCGCTGGTGGCAACTGCAGTATTTATTTTACCCAGGATGCAGTCTCATGCAGCGGCTGCTGTCAACCTTGATTGCTCGTTGATCGTTCCAAGCAACCCATTGACAGCCCAGGGACTCGCAACCCCATACCAACTGGTAGCGACGAATGAGAATAAAGGTAAATGCCACGAGGCGAATCCTTTACAGGCCGCGTTTGTACAGGGAGCGGTACTTGACCCTATTACCGGGAAAATATCGATCTACGACCCCCTCGTGATCGATAAAGGAACAGCAGCGGCTATTGCTCCTGTTGTGCCCCCTATTCCCAATGGTGCTGTGGTAGCATTGTGGTTTGGTTTTAACGGCAATACACTGCGACTCACAAGCAGGAATGGAAGCCTGACTGCTGGTAAATGTGTGAATGGTGTAAATGGCTCACTCTTTGGCCAATTTTCGTATTGTAATGCGCCGGCCTTTTTCAGTGCGGCGAATCAAGCCATACAAGCGCATAAATTAACTCCACCAGCGTTAGGAGTAGGAAAAGATGGTTTGACTTGCCCAACGGTGCGTGACTTTTCTGTCGTAGACATGGATCAGAGTGATAATGTCACCACCTCCTATCTGGTCACAGCCAACGGCAAGATGGCGCAGATGACCGTGAGCAACGCAACGACCCTACAGAACGCGGATACGTTAAACAATGGCAGTGATAACCGCTTGCTGGCAATTGCAATTGACGGTTCCCTTGGGTGCAAACCCTGGCTGGCTCCCGACTTAGCCAATCCTGGTACATTTGTTACGGCGCTTCCGCTCGATGAGTTACAGGCGGCGGCACAGCAGCAGGCACCAATGGCGTTAGTACCGTTCGGCGACCCGATGGTTTTGAATAATGGCAACAACGATGTCGCGAAGGTAAATGCCTATCGAATGGGCGTTGATCAGCCGCTCGTCGGAAATAACGACACTGCCAATACGAAAACGTATTGCACAAATCTGCGGCAATTTGGGCCTAAGCGGCTTTTACTAGACGCAGCTTACACCATTGCCAGTCCAACGCTTGACCCAATGGTTGCCAATTCGCTGCTGACCTTCCTTGAACAACGCTTTGTCACGACCTACGGGGCAAATGGCCTGAATTGTCAGGGATTGCTCCATCTCCCCGATCCTGTTAAGGTAAAGATGGATGCCGATGGCGTAGCAGTGAACGGCACTATCAATGGCGTGGTGGATAGCGGCAACGGAGGTCTAGCGAATGACATCACGAATTGTGTAGTGAATAACACAACATCGTGTAGTACAAAGAAAGCTAGTGGCAAGGTGCAACGGCACAGCAATCATTAACGGCAAGCAATAATTGTACGCTAGCTTTCGATGCCAACACGGGGCAGTTGATAGGCAACTGCCCCGGACAATAATGATACTACTAGCACTTTGAGAGAAAAGCAATCAAAAGGCTAGGAACAAGAACAACTCCTTTCTTGAGTATAATTGACTAAGCATTTTTCATATGGTATCATCACTCCATACAGGATAGGATCTTTGGCGCAGGCTCCCCGCGCCGCTAGTTCGAAAAAGAGGTATAGAGATGAGCAAAAGCACAAACCGCGCAACACCGATACCCTGCATGAAGATAAGGATTTGCACCGAGGATGCACAGAGGTAACTACACATAGAGATATCTTTTCGTATCATATTGTTCTCGTTCACTAACTGCATCCCCCCTTCAATCTCCATATGCCAGGTCGAAGCCTCGATGATCTTGTCTTCCACTTCACTCCCTCTTATGCCGGTGTTCTCTGTCGCGCGTATTCTCACTCATTGACTCTGCTCATTTTTTGATGTGGGGTTAGATGTTTGTACCATTTGCGATTGTTTTGAACACTACCATGAGGAGCACCCCCTTGCATTCAAGCGATTCGATCACGAAAGGACTATCGGCGCAGCCAACTGCGAATGATCTTCATGTGGCAAAAGCTGGCTCTACATCCGGCACGGCAGCGCGTTCACGCGGCAGGAAGTTCTTATCGTACTACAAACCATACGTAGGCTGGTTTTTCGCGGACATGGCCTGCGCGCTTATCGTATCGGCGATTACGCTGCTACTCCCGTTATGCTCGCGATACATCACCAAAAACATCTTAGAAGGCAATATGCCTCATGCGCTTAATGACATCTATCTGATGGGTGCGCTCATGCTGGCGTTGGTTGGTATCTATACACTGTGTACCATTTTCATTGACTTTCAAGGACATTTGATGGGCGCCAAGATGGAAAGCGACATGCGCAGTGAATTATTCGAGCATTACCAAAAGCTATCATTTCGCTTTTATGATGAACAAAGAACGGGGCAATTAATGACCCGCATTACCAACGATACATTCGCGCTGGCCGAGTTATATCACCATGGTCCCGAGGATATCGTCATTACCTGTTTGACGGTCGTCGGCGCCTTCATTATCTTGCTGAAGGTCAATGTTGCTCTTACTTTGATCATCTTTCTCTTTTTGCCAATTATGGCTGTTTACGCGCTGTACTTCAATAAAAAGATGAATAGTGCGTTACGCAGCAGCAAAGATAGGATCGGTGATATCAATGCGCAAGTTGAAGATACGCTAGCAGGCATCAGAGTGGTAAAATCTTTTAGCAACGAGGATGTTGAAAAACGAAAGTTCGCCTTCGCAAACAATCGTTTTGTCGCCAGCCGCAGAGATGGCTATAAAAGTGAAGCGTACTTTTCCGGCGGATTAATGGCATTCACACAGCTCATTACCATCGCTGTTATCATCTTTGGCAGCGTCGCTATTGTTCACGCTTCCTTGGATTTAGCTGATTTGCTCACCTATTTATTATATGTCAGTATCCTCATCGATCCAATTCAGAAATTAGTCAATTTTGGCAGGCTCTATCAGGAAGGAATTACCGGATTTAACCGATTTATGGAGGTGATGGAGATGGAGCCCGATCTACAAGACGTGGCAGATGCGATCGATCTGACACAGGTTCGTGGTAATGTGGAGTTTAAAGATGTCAGCTTCAAATATAAAGAAGATCATAATTATGTCGTGAAGGACCTATCGCTGGAGATACAAGCAGGTGAATATGTTGCCTTAGTCGGGTCTTCCGGCGTTGGCAAAACAACGCTCTGCTCGTTAATTCCGCGTTTCTACGAAGTAAACGCGGGAAAAATACTGCTGGATGGGCAGGATATCCGAGATGTTACTTTGCGCTCATTGCGAAGGAATATCGGTATTGTCCAGCAAGATGTCTATTTGTTTGCCGGGACCGTAGCGGACAATATCCGCTACGGGAAACTTGACGCAAGTCAGCAAGAAATCAGTGACGCGGCCAAACAGGCGCACGCTCATGATTTTATCATGGCGTTACCGGATGGCTATGACACGGATATTGGTCAACGCGGTGTAAAACTCTCAGGTGGACAAAAGCAGCGATTGAGTATCGCACGCGTCTTTCTCAAAAATCCCCCTATTATTATTTTTGATGAAGCGACAAGCGCGCTGGATAATGAAAGTGAAAAGGCTGTGCAGGATTCATTAGAAAAGTTAACCGACAACCGCACAACGCTTGTCATCGCCCATCGTTTGTCAACCATCCGCAATGCCCAAACAGGGTCTGTGAATTATTGCTGAGAGACAAAGGCCCCTCCATCTGCTAAGATAGAACTGTCCAGTTTTGATCATCGCAGAAAAAGGAGCCTTCCTCATGCATTCTACCGCACAGTCTCTCTCGTTGCCGGAGCTATCTGC
>JBBQXY010000114.1:0-19772 GCA_038209195.1 Ktedonobacterales bacterium
TATCGTGATGGGCAATGGCTCCTCTTCCTCTTTCGTCTCCTTGCCTTCACGGAGCTCGCGCAGTTGTTGCCAACGCTCGATCAACTTCACGGCAACCGCGTGTTGCCGTAGCTCGTCACTGCCAATGGCGACCAAGATGTCTTCAAACGATTTGCCGTTGTACTCGTTGGAGAGCCAATCTTGCAAGTCTTCGGTGAGTATTTCTACGCCACGAGCCGCACCGCGCACCTTCAGTTCGCGATCCAGGCGTTCACGCCCAATCTGGATGTTGATATCGCGTTCATGCGTTTTGAGATAGCGACGAATCTTGCTGCGAGCGGCCGCAGTGCGAGCGAAATTGAGCCAGTCGCGGGTCGGATGGGCGGTACGGCTCGTCACAATATCGACAATATCGCCGCTTTTGAGTTCATAATCCAGTGGCACCATGCGTGTCACGAGGCGATCACTCTCCCCGGCACCGTTGGTGCTCTCGGTGATGATACGGGCACCAGCGCACTTATCGCCAACTTTGGAGTGGATGCGATAGGCAAAATCGAGCGGTGTCGAACCGACGGGCAAATCTTTGACCTCGCCTCTGGGTGTAAAAACGAAAATCTGCTCTTCAAAGAGATCATCTTTTACCGCGTCCACAAATTCCGTGTCGCTGGTATTAGAGGAACGCAGGTCGCGCTGCCAATCCGCCAGTTGGCGCAACCAGGAGAGCAGCTCTTTGGCTGAGGCTGAGGCGCGATCACCGACGTCCTTGTAGTGCCAATGCATAGCGACGCCATATTCCGCCATCTCGTGCATGGCATGGGTACGGATCTGCACCTCTACCAGTTGGTCATCCATGCAGAAAATGGTCGTGTGCAACGCACTATAGCCGTTGGACTTGGGGTTGGCGATAAAATCCTTGATACGCCCCTCTTTCGGTTTCCAGAGACTATGCACGTGACCGAGGGCGACATAGCAGTCGGGCGTCGTCTCCACCAGGATACGGAAGGCGATTAAGTCATGAATCTGCCCGAAATCCAGTACATCTTGCAGATCACCTATCTGCTCAAGCTCGCCAGCACTGCGTTGGAGTTTCTTGTAAAAGCTGTACAGGTGTTTGACGCGGCCCGATATTTCCGCCTTCAGATCAATCGAGGCCATCTCTTCGCGCAGCTTATTACAGACGCGATCGACATAGGAACTCCACTGCTGGCGCTCCATCTCGACGTGTGACAGCACCCAGGCATATTTGTCAGGTTCCAGAACTTCAAAAGCCAGGTCTTCCAGTTCGGACTCGACGCGAGACATACCCAGGCGACCAGCCAGAGGCGCATAAATCTCGCGCGTCTCCAAGGCCATCGTTAAGCGTTCTTGTTGCGCCAGGGATGGTAGGGCCGCTTGATCTTTGTGGCGCGTGACCACGCGCATCGCATGCAGCCGATAAGCCAGTTTGAGCAAGACGACACGTGGGTCTTCCGCCATACCGATAAACATCTTGCGCACAGTTTCGGCTTGCTGCCGCTGGAGAGCCTCGCGAATACGGCGCTTCTTCTGGTCACGACCGTTCTCGCCCTCGCTACCGGTACCCTGTCCGGGGGACAGGTAATGGGGCGAGCTATATTGCGCGCCGACTTGTTTCTTACGTTCCAGGATATTCAGCCGCAGCATACTACCTGCGACGCGTCCCACGGGAAGACCTAACAGGCTCTCGACGCGCTCCAAGGGGAGAAGTTCGGCGTCAACGGCTTCAAAAATCACACCAGCAGCTACTCCTACGGCGTCGATGCGCATTTGAGCCAGGATAGAGCCGACAGCTAGCGCATGTTCCAGGGGCGAGATTTGCTGCAATGATTGGAGCGATGCTTCACGGTGCTCGTGAATACCGCCACACGTCTCCTGGGCCAGGCGAATGGCCTGCCGAACCGACTCAACCTCCGTCTCACCCATATACAGCTTGACGGTGGCTACGAGTTGCGCGGCTGCACTGGCCAAAGGATCATCTATGACAGGCTGGTTTTCTATCGGCAGAGATATCATAGTTATGTTCTTCACTTATTTACTCAAGACGACGACCGACTGCTACATTCCGCGTGAGGGTCCGATTGACGCTGACAACATTTTTGACCTGACGCAATCGTTTAAAGATGCGATCGATCTGCTCCACAGCATCTATTTCAAGCGTAGCAGTAATCACGGCTTTTTGCAATGAAACAGTAGTACTGGATGTTACCGCTGTCATATTGATGCCAGAATCGGCAACGACGGCTGCCACGTCGCGCAATAGCCCGGCGCGGTCGCGGGCAACGATAGTTATCGGGGCCCGGTAGATTTGCGGTTCAATCTGTAACCAGTTCACCTCGACAAAGCGGTCGCGGGCCTGCTCACTATAGCGGCGCAGTGTGCGACAATCGCTGCGATGCACAAACATGCCCTTGTGGGGATTAAAGAAACCGATAATAGCGTCACCAGGAATAGGACAACAACAATGCGCCAATTTGACCACGGTGGCGGGACGATTGGTACCCGTCTTGCTCTCCGGCGTAGCAGATTCTGAGTCAGCACTTAGCCCATCGGTGGGGGACACTTCCTCTGTTTGTGGTGCAGTCGCGATCTCGCCGCGCCGCTCCAACACGGGTACGAGTTGCTCCATCAAGGTCCCTACGGGCAGATCTTCGCGCCCTAGAGCCACGTAGATATCGTCTTGCGTGGGATATTTTTTGAGGGCGGTAAACGAGACAAAATCATCGTCGCGCACCACGCCAATGCCCGGCGTACCAACTGTTTTCAGGGCCAGATCCAAGCGTTCACGACCCAGTTGCAAATCAATCTCTCGCTCGTAGGTCTTCAAGTAGCGGCGAATCTTGGTACGGGCCGCAGCCGTGCGTGCGAATGAGAGCCAGTCGCGAGTGGGATGCGTAGCACGATTCACCACGATATCCACAATTTCTCCACCCTGGAGCTCGTAATCCAGTGGCACCAAGCGCGTCACCAAGCGTCCGGTATCGATCATATTCGTGATGATACGCGCACCGGCACAGTGATCGCCAATATCGGTATGGATGCGATAGGCCATGTCCAGCGGAGTCGAGCCACGCGGCAAATCTTTGACCTCACCCTTGGGCGTAAAAACGAAAATCTGCTCTTGGAAGATATCATCCTTAACGGCCTCGACAAATTCGTCCGCGCTCTGCGGAAGTTCACGCTGCCACTCGCGCAGTTGCTCAATCCAGGCGATCATCTCGCGATAGGAGAGCCGCGAACCACCGCGCTCTTTCAAGTACCAGTAGCTGGCAATGCCATAATCCGCTGTGCGCTGCATGTCATGGGTGCGAATTTGGATTTCGGCAAGACGATCATCCAAGCAGAACACGGTCGTATGCAGCGACTGGTAGCCGTTGAGTTTGGGCGTGGCGATAAAGTCCTTAATGCGCCCATCCTTGGGTCGCCATAGGGCGTGAATATGCCCTAGGGCCAGGTAGCAGTCGTGATCAGAATTGACCAGGATGCGGAAGGAAACAAGGTCATGAATCTGGCTGACATCGCCGCCGCTCTGCTGCAACTTGCGATTGATGCTCGCCAGGTGTTTCTGCCAGGCGATAATCTCGGCATGAATACCGGCACGATCCATTTCTTCTTGCAGAATACGACAGACTTCATCGCTGTAGACCTGCTGCTTGCGCCGTTCCTCTTCCACCTCACGAGCTAAGCGCGCATATTTATCTGGCTCCAGATAGGAGAAAGCCAAGTCCTCTAATTCGGCCTGCACCAGGGCCATACCCAGGCGGCGAGCAAGTGGAGCGTAGATTTCACTGGTCTCACGAGCCTTGTTCTGCTGTTGCGCGGGGTTCATGACGCTTAATGTGCGCATGTTATGTAAACGGTCTGCCAACTTTAAGACGACCACACGCGGGTCTTCTGCCATCGCTAGCAACATTTTGCGCACCGTTTCGGAACGCTGGCGCCGCTTCAATTCACGTGCCTGCTGGCGACGTTGTTCGTCGTTGAGCAGTAGCGTATCCTCGTGGGAGCCCGGTCCCACCTCAGGTATCAGCGCGTCAAACTTTGTCACGCCATCTACAATGTTGGTTACGGCGTTCCCGAACTGAGTGCGCAAGTCTTCTAAAGAGTAAGATGTATCCTCCACAACATCATGGAGCAGGGCGGACACAATACCATCGGCGTCGATACGCATATCAGCCAGCAGTTGCGCAACCTCGAGGGGATGTTGAATGTAGGCTTCACCTGAGCGGCGCAATACACCCTGATGCGCCAATTTTGCCAAATCGTAGGCACGTTCAATTCTCTCCATATCTATTGGAGCGAGATATTGACAAGTCTCCCCCAGGAGATCTTGTAATGTGCTGCCCGTAACCGATACCATCACAGGGGTAGGTGCTAAGGGCACTATTGGTGCTACTGGTGCTACAGACTCTTCAGGGTTGATTGCCATCATGGGATACCTCGAATTATTGCCGACGGATTAGTGCTACTTCTATAAAAGAAAACAAATAGCAGTAGCATTTTTGTTCCTTACCACCACAGTTAACACATCCTCAACAACATAAGCTTACAAATATATATCGGAATGTTTTATCTCCTATTATATGGTGTGACGAACAAGTGTCAAGAAAAGTATACATTTTTTGGACATTGGAGAGTATTTGCAAGGAAACTCAGCCAATTTCATTCATATTACACCTTGCTACAAGCCTTGTCTTCAAATTGCTTTGTTTCTCTTCATTTGACTTGCCGCCTTCGGCGGCAGGGGAGAGAGAGAACTAGGGCACAGCCCTAGAACCCAGTCAAGGAGCTGCCGCCCCTTGTATCCCTGCTCATTGCGTGAAGGTTGGCAAGCAAGATAATGGGCGGGCGACCGTGTGGTCGTCCGCCCATTATCTTGCTTGCTGAGCTGTATATGATGAGCAGTAACTGGCAGGCTGCTTATGCCCAGGCCGATATAAAAAACTGATCGACCTGCACCTCAAAATTTGGTAATACTGATGATGGCAGGATAGCTTTTCCTTGAAATATCCCTGCTGAGCTGTAGCGCTCTCCCATAAGCACGAATACCTCAACGGTTTGCGTCCCCGGTTCTACAATCCAATATTCTGGCACCTTGGCCTGAGCATATGCCTGATACTTATGGTGGCGGTCCATCGTCGCACTGCCTGGCGACACTACTTCGACAATCACATCAGGAGGACCGACGATATGACGCCCTCTTAACTTTTCGCGACCAGTTTTGAGCAGTACAACAACATCTGGTTGAAACACATTATCAGGTGCAAGCTCAACATCTATAGGAGCTATGAAGACTCCACCCAGGTTGGCAGTTTCAACATATGTAGACAGGTAGCGAAAAAGCCGACCAACGATTTCTTGATGCGACCAACTGGGAGAAGGCGTCATATACAAAACGCCATCTACAATTTCATAGTGTTGCCCTTCACTCGTAAGGGCCGCGTAGGTGCTATACGCCCATTGCCCTTGCCGGGGACCAGCAACCCAGTCAGCAGGAGTAACCATTGGTAGCCTATCTGTTGTTGTCATCAGTGTTTTGTCTTTCATCTAAGGGCAGAAATGATATGTGCTACGACAAGAAACATCCACGCGGCTATGATACCACTATATCATATGATTAGCCTATTTGGCCTATGTTTCATCGTGTATCTTTGTATTCCAATTTATCTATGTTACACTACCGTCCTGTCTAATAGTTTGTCAGGCAGGGATTGTAGGCCAGGGTGGTTTACATGCAATTTGGAACACATCACTAGAAAAGAGCACGATGAAACATATCATTTTAGCGTTCCGCACAGTTTTCCAACGCAAATTCACAGTGGTATTGCTCGCATTATTCATGTTAGTATTGGTAGGAGGGGGGAGTGTCTTGTTGCGACCAGCATCGGCTTACGCCGCCTCAAACTGCCGTTACTACACGGTGAAAGCGGGAGATACGCTGAGCTATATTGGGCAAGCCTATCACGCGACCGTTCAGAGCATCGCGACGGCAAATCACATAGCGAATATTAACCTGATCTTCCCAGGTCAGGTATTCTGTATTCCTACCACGCCGCAAACGCCACCTGTCACAGCGACGCCTACTAAACCGACAATGGTACCAACCAGCCAACCCACGGGTTCTGTGGCGACGATGATTTCTCAGACATTTGGCTCCAATGCCCCACAGGCATTGCGTATCGCTCAGTGTGAATCTGGCTTGAACCCCAATGCATACAATGCCATCTCTATTGGTGGGAGTCATGCCGCTGGCGTCTTCCAGATTCTCTATCCCAGCACCTGGAACGGTACACCACAAGCAGCCAGTTCGCCTTACAATGCATGGGCGAATATTCAGGCGGCACACGCCATCTTTGTACGCGATGGCTATAGCTGGCGCGAATGGACGTGCCAGTAGCAGCAATGCACCACTGTGAAAAAGCAAAAAGGCCGACGTCTCTGACGTCGGCCTTTTTGCTTCCCCTAGCATGAGAGAGTCCCTATGGGAAGAGTGTTGGCACGTTGGAGGTATAGAACTCGGCTTCGAGAAATTCCAGAAGCAGAGCAAAGTTGAGAATGTCGGCATCATTCTTTAATGCGCCCGAAGGATCGCTGCCGCCGTTCAAATTGACAATGAATGGTGCAACGTCCTTCACAATTTGTGCCTGGGTGATGGGCTTGTCGAAGGCACCATTGGCGCTGATAGGTTTGCCCAGGAGGACATCCAGGAAGCCAGCATGGCGAGACTCAATGGTGAGAATGGAGCCAGCGGCAGCCAGGTATGCTTTGTTGGCAATGGCGGGAGCTGCCATCAGGTATGCCCCTACGCCCACATTCTCAAAGACTTGCGCAAGATTTGCAAAAGCCATGATATCTGTTTGTTTGAGTCCCTTGAAGGTTGGTTTTGCTCTTGGGAGCGCGCCAGCCTTGGTGAGAGCCGCTTGCAAGAACGAGACGTGGGCGGTTTCGTCGTTCATAATCTCGGTGAAAGCTGCTTTGCTGGCTGAGAGAGTCGGCAGCGAAAACGCTGCGGTTGTGGCTGTGGCAGTAGCCGTTGACGTGCTTGTGCTTCCTGTTATTGTGCTACCGCAAGCCGCCAGCAGCCCTAGAGGTGCTACTACCGCTGCGCTTACCACTGTACGGCGCAGAAAGGTGCGTCGTGATGCTGTATTCGTTAACATGCTGCTCAATGGGTTGAGGGATGTATTTTCACCATCGTTGTCTTTTGACGATTGAAACTGATCGGTCATGATTTCCTTCTTCCTTTGCTTCAGCGCATGAGGAATAAACAGCATCAAACGACACTGTTTTTTCATACATTGGAGCTTAACTAGGTGTTGAAAAAGTAGCTATATAAGTGAGGGAGGATGATTTCTTGCGATATTAACTTCACTTCCCTTTATGTAAGTAAATACGCCGACAATAGCGTTCGGATTACCTTTAGGGAAAAAGCGTTCTATATCCATGCATTTAAACGCGGTGAAGGCAGATTGGGGGTGAACGAAAAAGAGAAGTTCAGCCACTTACACTATAAATACGGTAAATATGTAAAAATTAGAAACATTAGTAGATGATTGGAATGCACTTAGAGAACTATTGTTCACTTGTATTGTACTCGAATACAGGTTAAGCTAGTATCAGCAAATGCGAAATGACTCCTTTCATGCGCAAGCAGGGGCGTCGAACGATAGACAAAGAATAGGTGATAAACGAAGCATTTGCATTGAAATATTGAATCAGTGAAAGAATAAAAGGAGAAAAAAATTATGGCATTAGCGACAATTGTACTTGGTTTTACTTTGCAGCCAGGTGGCTTGCTTATGTGGCTTATTGTAGGCTTGTTGGCCGGTTTAATTGCCGGTTTCTTGATGCGCGGTAGTGGTTTCGGTATTATCGGCGACATCGTCGTTGGTATTCTCGGTGCCATTATTGGTGGCTTTATCGCGGGGGCCCTGTTCGGTACGACCTTTGGCTTCTGGGGCAGTTTGCTGTTCGCCATCATCGGCGCTTGTATCCTGATCGCGATTGTTCGCGCCGTGACCGGCACGCGCTATCGCCGTGGCCGCACGTTATAGTAGTTGATACAGACTCGAATAGAACAAAGCAAAGAAGTTGGGCGACCCTTTGGAGGGTCGCCCAACTTCTTTGCTTACAGGCACTACTGCGAACTACGCTCTGTTACAAAAGCAATATTTACCTCATTAATATTCACTTCTATTTCATCCTCGTCTTCGCTCTCGTGCTTGTGGGCATTGCCAGATGTAGAGTTATCTGGACATTGTTGTACGGCCATAATCATCTGACCAGCAATATTCCCATCGGAGCTGACATCTGGCGTTACCCGTGTCCAAGTTGTCTGTTGATTGGCGACAGTATTGAGAATAGTGTGTGATACGCTGGCTGTAGGTGGGAATTGCCCACGCAGTTTTGCCTCTATGACACGCGCTGCCAGACCAGTGATAATAGGGGCCGCGAACGAGGTGCCGACCCAGTAGGCCCAGCCATGGGCGTTAGGAACAGGATACCTTGGGTGTGGGTCAGTGTGTGAAAGGGCAGGATACCACAAATTACTATAGATACCAATCACAGCATCGATATCTATGGCCTGAGTCATACCACCAGGGCCGGGAGTAGCTGCCGCTTTAGGAACTTCACCACCATAGGTAGCGATACCTTTGGGGCCAGGATAGCAGCTATAGGTGGTGGTATTGCCCTTGCTATCGACCGCACCAACGGGAATAATCTCGATGGGATTGAACGGCAAAGCGTTGCCTAATACGGTATCATAGGCAAATGCTGCCGGATAGAGAGCTTTGGGGCGTTTCCCTGAGGGGTTCATAGCCGCGGAACCAGCACGAAGGTCAGCCTCATTCCCAGCAGAGGCAATAATGACCGCACCAAGCTGGATCAGGGTTTGTATTGGGATAAGTAAGTTTTTTCGAATCAGATCAAGGTCTGACGCGACTTGTTGCTGCTTTATATCATCGTCACTGGGCGAAATTACCATACTGAGGTTAATCACTACTGGCTTTTGATACAGGTCCCCTGGCAGTTTTGTATCGGGGTTTATCTTTGACATGCGATACTGGATAGTTTCCAGAGCTTTGGCTACCGTCGCCATATTCCCCACACACATGTCATTAAGCACACGGACGCATTCTACGTGCGCCCCAGGAGCAATATCGCGTATAATCCCCGCGATATAGAGGCCATGATCCGGAATGTGAAAGCCGATCAAGTATCCACCGATATCCTTGCCTGTTGTGGGTTGATTTGGACTGGGAACGTCTAACGAGTCGGGCAAAAGTTGATAGCCGAGGGTGACATTATTGACCACATCGAGCATCAACAGGTTATGCTCTTCAGCAGCCTCCGCCGCTCGCGACAAATCCCCTGACCTTGGTAAGGTATCCAGGACGAATACTGTCGCACCATCACCCGTCATCTCCTGCATGTCTGCTGAAAGTGAAGGAAACGAGAATGGCCAGAGACCGGGAGAGGAAGTACAGGAGAGTTGCTCTGGCAAAGGAATAGGCGGTATGGCGGGGCAGCCAGTGGGGAATACAGGATTACCCGTACTATACCAAGTTGGGCAAGCCGCAGTGATAGGAATATTGTAAGGGACATCCTGTAAGGTCTTCAGATTGGAATTGATTAAATCGACGAGGCGTGGCACAGAAGACTTCACAGGTGGAGTAGTACCGTTACCACCATTTCGTGGGGGATCATCGTCATCATTATCTCCATCATCATGACCATCATTGCCGCCAGCATCCCCTCCAGGAGTGGGGAACATGTCCATGCCCGCTCCCGTGTTTGTTGCAGAAGACACAGGTTGAGAATTTGTGTCGTTAAAATTGAAAAAGCAGACGGCTGAAGTAACGACCTGACGGTTGGCAGTCACTGTCCTGAAGAGGTACTTGCCAATAAGATTGGGATCCTGCTCTTCCTGTTGCCCAGCTTGGGAACGCAGTGTATCTTGCACACTTAACGAACGAAGCGAGAAACCATTTTGCGCAAGAAAGCGCGTAAGATTTTCAATCTTCAAGGAGTTGACAATAACCGGTTTGTTAATGATAATGCCTTCTTTGGATTCTGTAACAATGGGTATGGCAGTCTCAAAGGTAATTGTTACCTGGTTCTCTTGCCACCACGCGTTGTGCATAGGCAACATAGAGTTTGTCTCATTCATATATGTGTCCTCCATGCCTCTCAATCAAAAAAATGCTAGGAATTACTAAAGCAAAGCTACAAATATGCTTTCTCTTATGTAACGCTTATGGACCTATTTATTAGCATGCTAGTATCGCCGATTGTCAATGGGAACGCGCTGGTCTGTGCTTTTCTGTACGTGAGGGGGCTAACGTCGCCTACGAGGCGAAAAGCCGCCCAGAAATATGGATGGCTATACACGGTGTCGTTGGGCGAAGAAGACTGAAACATGCTACACTGCGCCGCCCGCAATGCTTGCACTTTGGTACTGCCCTGCAGTAAGTTTTGGTAAAAACGCTGCATCAATGCATTGGTAGCATTATCCTCTACTGGCCAAAGGCTCATAACCAACGATTCGACGCCAGCGGCGAGAAATGCACGTCCCAAACCCAACTGTTCATCACCACCACCGGTGAGCGCTTTCCCCGTCTCGCAACCACTCAACGTCACCAATTCGCATTGTTTCAAGTCCAGACTAAAAGCGTCAATGGCATTGAGTTGTCCATCAGCCAGCAGGACGGAAGAAAAATTAGGAGCATCTAGCCTACTATGACCATGAGTCGCGATATGAATGACAGGGCTACCCTTTGCCTGCTCAATGAGCCGAGCTATCGTGGCATCGTTTTCCAGGTAACACTGCCCTTCTAGCAAGTCTGCCACCATTTGTGCCTCGTCAATGGCACGCTGTAAATGTCCATTGCCAGAGTAGCCAAAGACCAACGGGGTCTTAGAGACAGAAGTATTTTCTTGCTGTTCGATATGCTGCCCGATCTTCCGATTTTCCAGGTGGATAAGCATATTGCTGGCAGGAAGATAGCTGATCTGGAATTTTTCGATGAGGAACTGCTTGCCATCGTACAAAGCTTCGAATGGTAGTTCATGTAAAAGGCCATAGGGTACGATGGTAAGATGACCACTGTCCTGAGGCAGTAGGTCCGCAATGGGAGCTATTACTATGTTATAGAGCTTATTGAGCAGACGACGCACCATTGGCTGCGGTGGCTGCTGCGGATTGGGCCAACCGCCAGGTTGCAAGTGGGCATAGAGCTGTAATAGCAGCACCTCTAATTGTGCAACACCATTCGTTTGCTCACGCGTAATCAATTGTTCTGACGAGATGACAAAATTCACCAGTTTTCCTTTTGAGAGGAAATAAGCAAGCAGTACCTGTCCCGGGGCGAGTTTTTGGCGCAGTTGAGCACTATCGATACGTTTGCTTTGGCGCGACACTTTTCTCTTCGGTCGCGCTGAGAAATCCGTGTTGGCCTGGTAGAGTGAGAGACGCTCAAAGAGTTCGCTCAACTTTACTTCGCAACGTTGCAGTTCTGCCTGGATGATTCCCTGATCTAAGGAAGGAAATGTCACGGCATCAGCCAACAAAACACTAAAGTGTCGATACTCCTCCTGAACATCCCGAAGTTCGCGCTGGATGCGTAACGTCGTCGCGCTGTTCATTTGCGAAACGGATGCGGATAGTGGAGAGGTAATCTTGCTCTCAGGTTTATTTTGCCCTAAACTGGATTTATTGATATATTGGCGCAAGGCCATAGAACGAGCCTGTTCAAGATAGTTAAAAGCGCGTTCGTTGTAGCCTTGCTGTAAACAGAGAGCAATCATATCTTCATAGACCGCCCAGGTAGTACGCAGAAATGAAGGTGAGAGGTCGTAGGAAAGATTATCGAGAATGCGCTCAATCTGTGCGATGGCCGCACTATAGTGTCTGGCAGCCCTGATCGTATTGGCTTGCAAGGTATAAAGCCGCCCCAGGAAGTAATGGCTTTTATAGACTAGCTCTTGCAGGTTATGCATATGTGCCTGCATTGCTACCTGTTTACAGAACTGTTCCGCCTCTTGCAGCAATATAACGTAGGTTGGCTCTTCGAGCCTGTCCATGCGCTGGACTTTTTCTATTAAGGCGGCAGCCATCAGCAAGCTAGCACGGGCAGCAAGAAATACGAGACCTTTCGTAACAAAATACTCTCGAACAAGTCGCGCCTGCTCATATGCTTCCACAATATGGCCCATTTCGAGAAGAAGCTCGGCTTGCTGAAGTTTTGTGGTGAAGGCAAAGGATGCAAATTGCTTATTGTTTAAGAGTGTTCCAGCTTCTTCAAAGGCTGCTAGAGCTTCTCGTAATCTTCCGGAAGCGACCAATGTCGTCGCATATTCACGCAGAGCATTGGCGGTGCTGAGAGAATTACCTACCTGCCGATATGACACAACCGCCTCGTTCGCCAACAAGCAGGCTTCCTGCGCCCTATTCAGTTTTACCAGACAGTTGGCGATACGTATCTTAATTTCCGCTAGCATTACGGGGCTATTAAGGTCATGTAGCAATAGTCCATCGCGAGCTTGGAAGTATCTTCGTAAGGCCGAACCATAGTAGCCCTGAGTGTAATCGATATCGGCTAAATCAACTTCCACGTTAATGGTCAAGAACATTTCTTCCAGCACAATAAAATGCTCTTGCGCTTGTTTGAGAAGAGGATAGGCCCTCTCAAAATCTCCAAGAGTTGCCATTATGATTGCCTGGTAATCCAGTGCCATAGCCATGACGCGCCGAATGAGTATGCTTTGTTGATCGGCTGCAAAAGGGTACGTTTGCATCTGTTCATAGAGAGTGATCGCGTCCTGGTGTCGCCCAACCTCGTCGTAGATGATAGCGGTATTAAGGTCAATGGAACAGACCCATTCATATCCTTGCGCTTGTAGAAATACAGTGCGTGCGCGAACCGCATCCTGTAATGCCTCTTCAACATAGCCCAACCTTGCCAGAGAGATGATTCCGCTGATGCGCGTGCGTGCCCAATTTTCTTCATCGCCCAATTCCAGAAAGATCTCGCCGGCTGTATTTGAGCATTCCAGAGCGTCTTGGTATTGACCGATCTGAACCAGGGCATCGCCTTTGGCTTTCAGGCCGAGCGCACGGGAGGAAGGGTGTTCTACGCATGTTCCAAAAAAGATGAGCCATTCGGCGATTTTCAAGGAAACAAAAGGAGTAAAGAGCTTATCCAATGCCTCGTCCGCCAAAAGCACACCGAATGCCCCATGGTCGGCTATCGCGGCGACATGGGTGCGTAGAAGTTCTAGACCCTCTTCGAGGGGGAGTTCGCGCAACTGTTGCAAAAACAGGTCAGTATCCAAATCCATAGTGGATAGTTGCCTCCGGTAGCCCAATGCCAGATGCCTCAATGACTACACGCATACACACGGGTCACGGACAGATGCTCACGCTCTGACACTCACATGTTTCTATGCTCACATGCTTGTTAGGACAAACGTATAGCGAGGTGAGACAAAAATAGAGCGTCAGCCGTGATCGATGGTGATGCCTTCGATGACAATGTTCTGGTTGGGAAGATGCATAAGCAGAATATATTCACCGATAGGTACAGCGTTAAATACGATATTCCCCAGGTCGTCTACAGTGGCCTCACAGAGAGGTATTTTGACCAGTTCCTCCGCGTTACCGCGCTCAAAAGGCGCCGGATACAACTCTGCTCGCGCTCCCTCAAACGCATCGACCGTTTCAGCATCGTCCGCGCTGGTAAGTATACCAAGCAACATGTATGCGCCATTGCTAGCACGCGAGAGGTGCAGCGAAATGTCGATAGACTCGGCCCGGTATTGGCGTGGCCAGCCTTTATTGGCACTCGTGTTCTCATTGCGCACGACGAGTTGTGCCTGTTGGCGCACCAGGGTGGCAAAAATGCCTCGCGCCGATGATGAGGCCAGTAGCTCTTCTACGAAGCGACGACCAACTTCCACCAGTGATTTTGCAGGGGTGGGAGCGGGACGTAGCGGTGCTTCGTGCATGAAGCACCGCGTTTCTGCCACTTCTCTTGTGCAGAGGGGGCAGTCTACGACGTGGGCCGCGATGCGTATCTTCTCATCGTCTGCTAGCAGGTTCTCGCAATAGAGGCTCAGTTGTAAGCCGTCGGGACAGAAGCGACGATAGAGGTGTGAAACGAGTGAGGCATTGACCTGTTTGTATCCGGTTAAGCGCGTTTGGCAGAGGTCACACTGATCCAGGTGTGCCTGTTTCTGCGCGGGCAACGCTTCTCCGTCGAGAGCATAGCTCAAGAGTTCCTCGTCATTGGGGGCCTGTGAATGCAAACAGTCCATAGTTCGTGTTTCCTATTCTTTGGCATGAATGGCATTTACGATTGAAGCTATTCCATGCTGTTTGTGTTGCTATATAAACGCACCAGAGAACGTTTTTTCGTATGTCAGTTTCACACAGTATATATTACGCTTCTTCGTCACCCAACAGCCATTGCAGTTGATCTTTTTTGCGCACGAGTCGGTCGCGGATATTGCGTATCAGGCGATAGATTTCGCGTACATCGTCGAATTCTTGCGGGCAGAACTGTACAATTGCGCGCGGCTTGAGGCCACAGTGATAGAGGAGATAGGCAACTCGCTGCTCACGTTCGTTGGGCAATAGACTCTTGATGATTTCCCAAGTTTCGGAGTTGTCTCTTTCGGCAGTATCATCCATGGCGGGCTCTTCTGGGAAGCCCGGTTCTGGCAATGGTACTTCGTTGGGACGTGCATAGCCCCGCAAGGTATCAATGATTGCACTATTCAGGCAGGCACGGAGGAAGGCCAGGGCACTGGCAAGGGTGTTAAACTCCAGCGCATTGTTGCGTACTGTCACCCTCCAAAAGCGTTCAAAGGCGAACGCGACGTAGTTTTCTTCGCTATCAAGGCGATAAGCTAACTCGCGACTGGGATGGCGACGCACCCAACTGACGAGTAGACCATGAAAGCGATGCATGAGCAGTTCCCACGCCTGGGCATCGTTCTGCAACATAGCGCGGCGGAATATTTCTAGACAATAATCGTCATTGTGCGGTTCTTCATGCATATAGCGATTAACCTCGCTCGAACAGCGATCTGAAAGCTCTGTTAAGCTCATATCTCGAGGGGGTTTATCCATCTCAATACCCATACTCTTGACCTGTTCTCCTCAGCCGACGCTGATGTAGGATTTCCATCTACGAATCCAAGCCGTTATGTTGATAGACGTTCGTTGTTAGCATTATTCAAACGGTTGGCTCTAGCTGGCCCTGCAAGGTCACTATTCTTTAACAGTTGGTTGCGATGGTTCTTTCACTAATGAAGACTGCCGAAGAAAAAGTCCTCAGAACTTTTTATATACAAAACTACCACTAATTGCCTTAGCTTAACCTAGAGTATTGAGATTGTCAAGAATTTGGGGGGGGTTGGGAAAGCTCAGAGGTGCGCATTAATCATTGACATAGAGTAGGGCGCCTTTGACATCGTGGCGGCAGAGGAGACCTGTCCCTGTCAGTTGTTCCAGGGCGAGGGTCGCGGCGGCGATCTCTTTTCGTCCGGGTGTATTCTTGTTGGGTGGGACAAACTTCTGCGCGACTTCACGCGGCGTAAAGACGGTGAGTGCGTCGGTTTGCTGCTCTAGATAGGCGGTGATGGCTTCTTGATACCAGGTGACAAGGTCGCCGGGGCGGGGTACCGCGAGCGCTGGGACGATCATGACCGGGCAAGGGGCAGCACACGCTGCGAAATACTGCTCATGAAAAAACGCCGGATGCGCTGCCGCAGTGCATTGCCACGACTGCCGACGATGATAAAGCTGGCTTGTAGTTCGCGTGCTGCTTTGATAATTTCGTCGGCGGGTAGGCCAATACGGAGCAGTATTTCGATCCGTTCCGGGGCAATACCATCTTGCTGTAATGCCAGCCGCGCCTGATATAAGATATCTTCAGCCATGCTACGCTGCTCAGTGGTGACGGCAAGTGGCATGAGGTGCCCAACATACATGCTGGCGGATGGGGAAGCAACGGTGGGGGTGGGAATAACACAGAGGAGGACAAGGTGCATTTGGGACGAGGAGTGCGTCAACAACTCGCTCGCTGCACGCATGGCATAGTGCGTCGCAGGCGTGATAGAAAGATCGATGCCCAGCAAAATGCGCTTGTTCATGAGTTTTCCACGTTATGATGTGTTGGCCAAAAGTAACTGGCTAAACAACTGATATATGTGGGATTTCTTGCTTCTACCACATATTTTATAGACGTAGTATACAGCATGGGGGGGGAATAGGCAAATGTAGCTCCCGATTTAGACAGGATACGAGCGATTTTTCTGCAATAGTATACTGTACTTTAGCCGTTATAGTGCAAGTGGTGTTTTAAGTAGTGGGGATGTTTTCATGGTACAGTTTTCATCAGAAAACCATAATATCCGTAAGAACGCCTCCGCTCTTTCTTCACAGTCAAAAATATTGGAGGCGCTGGAAAATGGTCCTGGACGTATGCGGCAGGAACCAGTGTGAGGAATGCACCGACGGTAGCCAATGGGGTGGTCTACTATGTTTATACTAGCTTGAGCGCAACGAATGCTGCTACGGGAGCATCTCTCTGGGTGGCGCGACGAACGGCGTATCAACTCCCCAAACGTAGTTAACGGTATGGTCTATTACGGCGATTTTAGTGGTGATCTGTATGCGTTCAATTTGTCTAAGGTCTAGGACAATTCCCAGGCTCCCACTCAAACTTGCTGGTGCGAAAGGTGCAGAATGAAAAGTGGAACACTTTTCTGGGCCAAGCCCTGGCCTTGGAGTGCGGATTGTTAGCTCACGATTCGTGGCTCATGAGGATAAGCAAGCCCCGGAAGCGATTCAGCAAGGCTTTACCAGGGGTAAGACGCATTCCGACAAAAGAACCGACGCACCTCCACAAGTAAACGAACGGGTTGTTCGCTACTTGAAAGATCGTTACTGTTTTTCTTGTTCTCTTTCTTTGTTTGCAGGGTAAGGTAATTCGCCTTTCGGGGCTGATACATACATCGAACGCAAATTGATAATTTGTTGTCGATTTTTAGCAATCATTTGTGACAATGATAATGGCTCTTGTGGAGCTATACCTGATGTAAGTTGAGAATGATGAGCTAGTATAGCTGTTCGGAGAAGTCTTTTTACTCCGATTTCTGAAGGTATAGCAAGATCAAGCACCCATTTACCTTCCTCCATTAGGAATACAAATTCAGGAGATGAGGATAGAATACTCCGTATAGTTCCCCTATTTGGTTTGTGTTGCTGCTTGTTACATAGCTCCTCATAAAGCGCTTGAAAATTGATAGGTTTGTTGTATTTTGTCATGATATCACGAAGGCTAGCTCTGTAACTTTCTAAAATTGTAGAACGTAGTTGGGCAAGCTCAGTTAAATCAACTAATCGCATTTCCTCTTCAGCAATCTCTGAATCTACACCATATCCATAGAATACAAGACCTGTAGTAGTTAACTTTATCTCGATCACAGTTCCAGCCTCTAAAAAAGCAAACTGCTCTTGTAGATCAGGACCATACAATTGTTGCTTTTCTCTGTCCAACCAAATTGACATTTCGTTCGCATCGCTGAACCAGATCGCCGTTAATGCTATGGTACTAGAAAGCTGGCGTGCATGCGGGAAGAGAGTCCTCGCTTGCTTTGGAATGGGTAGATAACCTTCATTAATATGAACAGTGCGCAAAGTTACGCGCCATCGAACAACTTTATTCGTGGGTAGAGTTTGTGTTGGTTCCTGAACTTCTTCTATCGTATTGATACTTTCTCTTGCAAGCCCAGTTTCGTTTACCATTTCTAGACTGATAGGATCATGCTTGTTTCCTGTTGAGAAAACAGGCATGACAGCGTAACGATGTTTTTTTTCTAACACGGGCACTGCACTCTTAGGAAGCCATGTATCTATCCCTACTCTGCTCCAATCTTCTTGATGAAGCAACCAATGTTCAATAGAGGTAAATGTACATGTATCTAGTACCTTGCTCGGCTGGGACAGTTTTTTCAACTCCTTCGCGATAGAGGTGGTTGACCAAGGCTTTTTACAATCTTGTGAAATAATAGCTAAAAGCTGAGGTGCTACTTGTTCGACCAAACTCTTTTGTTCCAATGTTAATACTTGTTTAACTTGATCTTCAGTTAAAGACAAAGAATAGTGACCTTGTTCATTCTTAGACAGCGAAAACCGACTGTCGTGTAAACAAAATATATGAAAAGAGGGAGCAAATACCTCTCGATCCAAGAGTTCCAGGCGATGATGAAGTTCTTGACCATCCCAATCCCCCTCTAAGAGTAGCTCATAAAGTACTTGATTTGCGACTTTATGCATAGAAAGACACCATTGATGAGGTAAAGTTTGATGAAGTAAAGTGACGGTTTGGAAGCGGCTATCTTCGCGCAAGCGTATATCTTCACCTTCACTCCATAAAGGCTTTAAGACTTCTTCTTCCATAAAGGTGAAACGCTGCTGGCTTTGAATATAGATTTCTACCCATTGGTCTAGTTCGGATAAAGGTGATGGTTCTTCAAGGTAGAAGTTACCATTGCTTGCATTTGAGGTGATTCTAAAAAGTGACACGGTACTCTCCTATTTCATGGACGTGTTTACTCTATTTTAGCTGTATGCAAACCTGACTCTCCTGCTAGCACATCTCTTCCTAAAGATGTGAGTACCAAGACTTTATATGTACCATCTTCAAGTTTTGACATGGCATCTTGTCCAAACTTTTTTGTACGTATCTCCCAAGCCAGATGGCCATTCTTGACTAATTGCTCTATTTCATCACCTATGAGCTTGTCTTTTACTCTCTGGTGTTTTAGTTCCCCAAAATGCTCAGAGTTACGGGCAGCAAGGTTGAGAGTATACTTTGTACCATCGCGTCTCTGCCCAAAACCTTCACCTAGTAACATTTTTATGAAAGTGTTTAAGCCAAATGAACCATTATGATCACGTAACGCTTCCAAGATAATCATTGCTATATCTATCCGATATTCATGTTGGTCAGAAGACTTACGCTGTATATTGGCCTCAACCAGCCTTTCATTCCAGGGTACAGGGTATTGTGGCGCACAATGATCACACATTCCACAAGAAGTAAGGTCGGTACGCCCTGACAAGTAATTTTCTATAAACATGCGACGACAAGAGTTAGCTGGTTGATGAATATAGCTAAGCATTGCTTGTAGACGCTCTTCAAAGCGTTCATACCGTGCAAAGTAATAGGTTGCTAGTTGATGCGAAGCAGTTTCTCTTTCCGTTTGAGTAAGAGAATGTAGTCGTAGTGTTATACCTCGCGTGTAAGGACGGAATATACATTTCTCTGGCTCGAGTTCACTCAGTTGGTTCAGCAAGTCCGTTACCTGAAAGGGATCACCTCCTACTTCCATCCAATCTTTGGCGTTGTAATTAAGACGTATACCTGCCTCGATTAACTGATTACGAGAAGTAACATTTTGAAGATTTCTTTTAGAAATAAGATGCTCAAATAACTTGGAAACCGTAATCTGAGATGGTATGTCATGAAGTTGGGAAGCGAATGTTTGAACGTCACCCGCCAGCAATATGCCACCTTCCATAACAACATCTGGACCGCGTTGCAGTAGTCCGACTTGTTCTGCTCCGAGGGTGTAAAATAGATTGTGTAAGTGGTCAAACAGAAAAATGGATGAAGAGGAAGATAGAGGAGAAAAACATGACCATTCGACCCGAATTGATCGACGAACTGCTCCAGGAATGCGCAGACCCGCAGGAGGTTCTAGCA